>JAGQXH010000561.1 GCA_020436695.1 Lewinella sp.
AAGTGAGTCCTTTATTCTTTACGTTAATGTTTGTTGCTGCTATTCTGCATACAACTGGCGATATGAGCGGGATGCAGCTAAGATACGAAAAATGGATATTCGCTGCTGAGGAAGATAACAAGGAAAGCGTTAAATGGTTTGGAGAGTAGCCTGCATTTTGTCGAAGCGATAGCCTTCCAATAATGTCGGGATGTACTGGCCTTACTGAGCTGTAGAAATAAAAAAGGCCTTCCGAAGTGGAAGACCTTATTGAGGTGGAGGATATCGGAGTCGAAGTGACGACCTTCCCGATGCTATCGGGACGCTCTAGCCAGCTGAGCTATGGAAACAAAAAAGGCCTTCCGAAGTGGAAGACCTTATTGAGGTGGAGGATATCGGAGTCGAAGTGACGATCTTCCCGATGACATCGGGACGCACTAGCCAGCTGAGCTGCGGAAACAAAAAAGGCCTTCCAAAGTGGAAGACCTTATTGAGGTGGAGGATATCGGAGTCGAACCGACGACCTCTTGCATGCCATGCAAGCGCTCTAGCCAGCTGAGCTAATCCCCCAAAGAATAAACAGAGAACCATTGTTCTCCAAAATAATGTAATTAGTCGAACCGACGACCTTCCCGATGCTATCGGGACGCTCTAGCCAGCTGAGCTAATCCCCCATGTTTTCAGGAGTAAGTAAAACTTAGAATTTAATCATTCCTCGTTTCTTGATACCCGTTCCTGAATTGGTGGCGCGAATATATAACAAATTTAAAAAAGAAGAAAGTTCCGCACTAAAAAAAACTATTTTTGCATCTTTGATCGAAACACAAGGGCCGTAAAATGAAGGCCCGGCGGCGAAGAGGCACAGGTAAATATATGCGATCCACCAACAGAACAATTAGGAATGTATGGTTCCCGGCGTTCGTATTGCTGGCAACGACTTTAGTCTTTCGATTCTTTTCCTTTTTCCCCACAGTGATCAACCACGATGAATCCACCTATATACTGATCGGGCGGGAGATCCTGCACGGCCGGCATTATTTTGTGGATGTTATCGATACCAAGCCGATCGGTATCTTTTTGATCTATGCACTGTTTCAGTGGCTGGTGGGCAATTCCATTTTCATATTTCGGATACTGGTAGCCATTGGAGTGGCCTTTACAGCCTTTGGTCTGTTCGTAATCGTGGATCGTTACCTGGGCAATCGAAAAGGCGCCTGGATAGCCGGACTGGGCTATGTTTTTATGACTGCCATTTTTACTTACTACGGCGTATCTCCCAATACGGAATTATTTTTCAACGGTTTTACCGTAGTGGCCTTGTGGCTGATCCTGGCCGGCCGGCACTGGCTGCGTTTCCCATTGGTAGGTCTGGCGTTGGGGCTGGGTTTTATGATCAAATATGTAGTAGCATTCGATGCGCTGGCTTTTGGATTGCTGGTGCTTTGGCTGGCCTATAAGCAGAGTGGACGCTGGTGGGCTGGACTGGGAAGCGGTCTTTTAATGCTGGTGTTCTTTATGATCCCCTTTGCGCTGACTTATCAGTACTATGCTTTACTGGGGTATGAATCGGAGTTTCTCTACTATACTTTTGAGGTGCCCGGGCGTTATCCGGTTGACCGCACCTGGTGGGAGGGCATCCTCTATTACCTGGATTTTATCGGTCGCTTTTTCCCCATCACCCTGATCGCGCTATATACCCTGTATCGCGGCCGGGAATGGCTGGGGAAATATTTCGGCTTCTTTATCATCTGGTTATTGCTCGACGGCTTTATCATCGGCTGGCCGGGTAAGTCTTTCGGACATTATTTCATCCAGTGGATGTTGCCGTTCTGCCTGCTGGCCGGTATCGGGGTTTCGAATAGTCCGCCGTTTCTCGAATATTTGAAAAAGATACCCGGATACTGGCGTTGGGGAGTGACCGCCCTGCTGGCACTTGGTCTGTTGATCCTGCAAAAAAAGGATTATTACGACAAGTGGGATCATCCCAAAGAGGTAGCCGAATATCTGTCGGCCCGTATGCAGCCGGGTGATCAGCTTTACACCGGTAATTATCACCACATCCTGTATTTTTTGCTGGAAAAGGAGACCCCAACTCCTTATGTACATCGTACGCTGCTGTGGGAAGAAAACCATCGCTATGCATTGGGAATTGATCTGGAAAAAGAAACCCGTCAGATACTGGCGTTACGTCCTCGTTTTCTTACCCTGGAATATATCCCGCCGCCTACCTTGCTGGCCGACTCGCTTTATAAATACTACGAACCCATCGAAGTGATCGGAGACCGGATCACTATTTACGAACATCGGTGAGCTGTTTTTATTCGCTCAGGGTGTTATTTGGATCGTTGGAGGGTATCGCTTTCGCCTTTCTTAGCCGGACGGGGTAATTTGAGTTTAAAAAATGAAGCCGACACCCGTACTACTTATTACCATATGTCTGTTCTGTAATTGCTTACTCCCGGCACAAGACAGTCTGCTGATCCAGGCTCTGGAGAAAAATCGTTATGGCCTCACATTGGAAAATGAAAGCCTCAGCGGAGCGGGAGCAGATCTATTGCAGGCCGAAGCGGCCGACAATCAGTTCTTGCTGATCGGCGAAAGCCATGGACTGGCTGAGATCCCGAAATTTACCGCTGCACTTTTTCGGCAAATTACCGCTCAGGGTTACCGGTATTTTGCCACCGAGACCGGTCCTTTTACCGCCGAACTATTGGAGGGCTGGGCGCAGACGCCACAATTTATGGATCAACTGAAGGAACATCTCCGACAGTATCCCTGGAGTATTCCATTCTATTACTGGCAAGAGGAAGCAGTGATGTTGCATCAGATCGTTAGCCGGCAAAAACAGCAGGGACCAGTTGTTTGGGGGCTGGATCAGGAATTCGCGGGCAGTCCGCGTATGTTGTTACCGAAGTTGCTGGATTACGCGATGGATGAAAAGGGCGCAACGGTGATCCGTTCCTATGCGGATCAGGCACAAAAAGGATTTGCCACCACAATCGAAAACGGAAACCCGGCCGGCATGTTCTTTTACAGCACCTCGGCCGATGATTTTGCCCGGATACGGTCAGCAATCAATGATGATCCCCGGGGGCAGCGCCTGCTCAGCGAGCTTGAAGAAAGTTGGGAGATCTACAGCAAGTACTTCCAACGACAGGGCTATGCGTCTAACCGGCAGCGGGCAGAAATGATGAAACGGCATTTTTGGGAATATTACCGGGTGGCCAAACAAAACGGAGATCAGCCCAAAGTGCTGATCAAACTGGGCTCGAATCATACTTACCGGGGCGCTAACGGGCTCAATGTCTTCGATATTGGTAATTTTGTAAATGAACTGGCCAGTATAGAGCGTACCGGTTCGTTTCATTTGTATGTCATCGGAAAGCAGGGTACGCAGAATGCGTATAATCCGTTTACCGATGAATCTGCCAAGCAGCAGCCATATGATGCCCGGAACTATCTGGATCGAATTGATATAGGCCCGCTGTTAGAGGCTAGCCTGGAGGGTGCCTGGACGCTTTTCGATTTGCGCCCGCTGCGTCCCCTTTTATTTAATAAAACGCTTAAAGAGCTGGATCCGGCTTTGGAAAAACTCATCTGGAGTTATGATGCCTTTTTGGTCATTCCGGAAGTGCATGCCTCTTTGAACATCGATGAATAAATGAGCAAGATTCCTACTCATAACTGGACTCGTTATGTCCTGCCGTTTTTGCTGGCTCTGTTTTTCGGTTTGCTGATCACCATTCAGTCGTGGTTTCGCGAACCGATCGGATGGGCCTGGTACGGGCTCATCTGGATGACGACGGTGACCTACATTATATGGGAAAGTAATCTCCGGATCAGCCGGTGGCTGAATGATCGGTTGAACTGGAACCGGCAATTCTATCGCCGATTATTTGTGCAACTTCTGCTTTCCTACCTGATCAGTACGGCGATCTTTGTGCTATCCTTTATCCTCCTTAATACCTATGAAACGCAGGTGTTGCGCACGAATAATGCACTGTCGGTTGCCCATCTGGCTTCTTCGGTCGTCATGGGGTTCATGCTGACCACCTTTATGAATATTTACCACATCGGTTACCAGATACTGCAGGTCAGGGAAGAGGAACGCCTGCTGGCCGAGCGTTATCAGCGGGAAAGTATCTCGGCCCGGCTGGAAAGTCTGCGGCAGCAGATCGATCCACATTTTCTTTTTAATAATTTCAGCACGCTATATGGCCTGATCTTTGAAGACCAGGAACGGGCCGGCGCTTTTCTGTTGAAGCTGTCAGACATTTACCGTCTGGTACTGCAACACCTCGACCGGGAACTGGTAAGCGTTGACGAAGAGCTGAAACTGATCCACGCCTATTGCGATCTCCTGGCTATTCGCTACGGTGCTGCGCTGGAGATCGACATCGATCTGCCGGAAAAGCTCAAGAGCCGGCAGATCATCCCCTTTGCCCTACAGCTTTTGGTAGAGAATGCCATCAAGCACAACCAGATCGAAACCGTGCATCCCCTGCAAATTTGGGTAGTCTACCGGGAAGGGGAGGGCATTTGCGTTGCGAACAATGTGGTGCCGCGTAGTTCGGTCCCCCTTTCCGCCGGGATCGGCCTGAAAAACCTGGAAGAACGTTACCGGCACCGGCTGGGAAGATCGATCGCTATCAGCCGGGATCGCCGGCAATTTGCGGTTATTGTACCTTTGTTACAAGAAGGAGCATAATATGAACATCCTGATCATAGAAGACGAAGTGGAAACGGCTGCCCATCTGGAGCGGCTGATCCGGCAGTACCGGCCTGACTGGCAACCACAGGGGCCAATACGCACCGTACGGGAGTCCATCGAATACCTGTATAACAATACCCCGCCGGATCTCATCTTCCTGGATATCCAACTGGCCGACGGCCTGAGCTTTGAGATCTTCGACGAGGTCAGGATCCGTACGCCCATCGTTTTCACAACGGCTTATAATCAATTCCTGCAACGCGCCTTCGAAGTGAACAGCCTGGATTTTCTGCTCAAACCCATCCGCTATGATCATCTGGTGCGGAGCCTGCAAAAGTTTGAGGATCTGTACCCAAATGTTTCCACTCTGTCCATTGATGATCACCTCCTCCGCGAATTGCTTCCCTGGCAACGATCTACCTATCGTTCGCGCTTTCTGGTTAAGCTCGGCAATCAACTGGCAGTTATCCCCACGAGTGAGATCGCGATGATCCTCAAAGAGGAAATTGTGCTGCTCATCACCCGGGAAGGGCGCAGATACCCACTCAATTACTCACTGGAAGAAGTCAGTCAACTGCTTGATCCACAGCTCTTTTTCCGCATCAGCAGGCAGTGCCTGCTCCACCTGGAAGCCATCCGGGAGATCCGCCAGGAGGGCACCCAGCTTGCCGTCTCCCTGGGCGATATCTGGCCTAACTGGCTGATCGTCAGTCAACGCAACACCCCCGCCTTCAAGACCTGGCTGGCGGATGATAAAAAAAATTAAAAATCTTTTGCCGGAACTTTTTTAATATTGGCAAATGTTCTATTTTTGCCTCGCTTTTGGAGAAAAGCACTTTAAGGTTAGACCCATGGTGTAATTGGTAACACAGCAGATTTTGGTTCTGTCGTTCAAGGTTCGAGTCCTTGTGGGTCTACAAAAAATCCAAGAAGCCTTGTAAGTTGTTGATTTACAAGGCTTTTTTATTTTTGATGCAATTGGATTAAAATACTGATTTTCACGTGTTTATGTAAATAGAGCCAAAACCAGACTCTTATTTGTTGTACCCGTTGTTGTACCGGTTTTAGGAACTTCTGTTTCTAGGTAGTTCAAAAATCACTTTCGCTAGCCGGAGAAACTTTGATCTCTTCCTGATTGTTCTTAACTTTATCAAAGTAA
>JAGQXH010000562.1 GCA_020436695.1 Lewinella sp.
TCGGGAACCTCCGCCTCAATTAGCACGAAAATTCCCGCGATCAGAGGTTGCCACAATAATTTTGCTCACATACTTAGCAATCATGAATGTTCTCATCCTTGTATTTTTTATTAGATAGACGAGAACAGGGGAAAATGTCAGATGCGACTTCTCCGGGGAGGTGGATAGAGGGTTTACTTTTGTAGATTATAGGGTGTGTTCAGGTGTTCGCATGTTGATGTGCTCGCGCATTAAGCAAAAGGCTAAAAATCAGCATTTTACTCGTGAATCAGCCATCGAATGACACCCTTAATTGAAAAGTTTTGGGTCGTATTTGTTAAACAGAATCCTATTTATCGTTATTTTTTTCAACGAGATCAGACGCAGTAGCAACCGGCTGCCCGTTAATATTCACATTATTGAACTGAATGTCCTCCGCATATTCCATCCGATTCCGGGCAGCGCTTTCCACCGTGACATTACTAAACTGCACATGATGTATCGGATTTTCTTCCGTACCGACCATATCAATGCCCCGGTCTGAAGCGTATCCGCAACTATAATTCTTAATGGAAATATCACTAAAAGCCGACGGGCTGGTCCCTCCGGCATAACTATGGTAATCATTGGTAAAATAAATAGCGGTTTTAGCCGAGTCGATCTTTACACCGTCGATGAAAACATTCCTGATGTATCCGCCACGGTCCCGGTTGGCTTTAAACTGGACGGCATATTGATCCACCTTACCCATGGTGAAGTTCTGCACATATACATTTTCAATACCCGCCGACATCTCACTCCCGAAAGCCACGCCGTGCAGGGTCAGATCGGTATGGCAATTCCGTATCACAATATTTTTACTGGGTCGGTTCACCCGCCAGCCATCCTGGTCTCTCCCCGATTTTACGGCGATGGCATCGTCACCGGTAGTGAAGTGACAATCTTCGATCAGCACATCTTCACTGGAATCGGGATCACAACCGTCATTATTCAGGAAACGGCTGTTTACCCGGATACCCCGTACGGTTACATTCTTGCAATACGTAAGCTGCACCACCCAGAAGGGAACATTCTCGATCTGAATATCGGAGATCAGTACATTTTCACAATTCACCAATTGCAGGAAGGCGGGACGCAGCCAGTGATCTTCTCCAAATATCCGTTCATTGACCGGAACCCCGTTCCTTCCCATTTCCCAAAGGGCGGATTGAAAAGGTTTTTGCTTTTCCAGCCACGTCTGAATGCCCCCTTCCGCGTTGCCGTTAAAGCGCACTTTACCGGATATGATGATGTTCTCCTGGTCTTTGGCATAAATGTAAGGCGAGTAATTGTAGCACTCTACCCCTTCCCATCGCACGAACACCACCGGCAGATAATCTTCGGGCTCCTGACTGAAGGTAACTACTGCTCCTTCTTCAAATTGCAACTGAATATTGCTCAACAAGTGAATGGGGCCTTCGGAAAAATAGTTGCCGGCCGGTACGACGATCTTTCCGCCTCCCTGGGCAGCACAGGTGCGAACAGCAGAGTCAAGTGCCGGTCTGATATTCTGTAGGATCGCTTCACTTTCTCCAAAATCCATAAGATTTAATTCCAGATCCGGTAGATCAGGTGTATTGATCCGGCTCAATATTTCCGCGATAGCATTTTCATCGCTTGATGCTGCTTCTTCCATTTGGGTACAGCCGGCCCATCCAAGAACAGCCAGTGCAATGAAGATTAAATTTTTCATTATATCATTGGTTTTCGATGCTTATCATTCTCTTCGTGCCCTGTAGTACGGCCTGCCTATCAATTGACCGTTAAGCTACTGATGTAAAGACGATCTCCATGCCAAGCCACCTTGACTTTTGTCATAAGCATTTTGGAAAATAGTAATCATGTAGAACTTGGCTTTGGATGCTGGGCACTCAATAGTTCTCTTACGAATTGGAGGAGAATGAGCTAGGTCCCAGCCTAAACAGGCATAAATCCTAATAATTCTTCCCTTAGTAACGCTTAATTCTCCAAATACCCTATTCTACCAAAACAACTTTTCCACTTATGCTTTTTCCGCTTGCTAGAAATATTCGGTAAACATACATACCGTAAGGTAGTAATTGCCCATTGTCATTTTTGCCTTTCCACCCCTGCCCGGAATCGTTATTTGGAAACTTGCTCTTTTGGAAAACCCGGCGACCATTCAGTTCATATATTTCAAGGCTGTGAATGATTTCAACACTTCCACTACGATTGTAGAGTGAGAATGTTTGACCGCTACGAATTAGAGTAGGAAGAAAATAGGTATTGTCAAGTAGAGCATGAGTGGCAGAAACTATATCCAGGTTCAAAGTTACAATACTATCACACCCTTGGGTATTTGACAAATAAATGTAGTGTCGCCCCGGTTCGCTGAGGTATTGACTATTGCCAATTTTAATGCTATCTCCAATTATGATAGAAGTATCAATAGTCGCAGCGCTACTGGTTCCTACCTTCAATTCAAGGTAGACAAGCGTATCGCAAGTCAATGGTGAAGGTAACTGCTTGGTATAGATCCCTGCTTCTTTCAATAATTGTCCATAAAAATCATAAGGCTCTTCATCACACGATACAGCTTTCTTTCGGATCTCTATTTCCGGGAAGAACTGAAGTTCTATACAATGGACGGAATCACAAGCAGCAGGAAGAGTATAAGTATCACAAAGCATAGTGTCTTGATAATAAACTTTCCCATCCCATTCAATGCCAGCCCCCAAACAGGTATCGCGAAACTCATGCGTGAAGATCTGACCGTCTTGTTCTACCACATATAAAGAAGCTGAAGAGTAACATTGATAGGTATCTTCAAACTCCAATGTGTACAGACCTGCCTGAGTGATCAAAAGGGTGGAAGGAGTATCCATTAGGAGTGGATCAATAGCAGGTCCGGTATATTCCCAACCAAATTCCTGCAATTCATCCGTATTAATACTCCAAACCAGCGTGTCTCCTTTACATATAGCGGTTTCTCCATCCAACATTCCTGGAAAATACCCTACATCAGGCACTTCGTTCCTAAAAGAGATGGTGACTACCGCCGTGTCTGCTCCGCATCCTCCCTCCTGTACGATGTAACGGTAAACCCCGGCGGTATCTTCGGGGCCATAAAAAAGATCGGTGCCATTATGTAAAGGTGGTTCCCAATACCCCCCAGTTCTGGCATCCGGCCCCAGAAAGGGTAATAATCGCCAGCCGGCGTTCTTACAAAACTCCAAACTCACATCATCTCCTGCATAAACTTCGTTTTCAGTCTTAATCGGAATAAAAGCCGATGCAATATCTGAAACACTTTGTCCTGCGTACAAACGGCAGTCGATCTGTCGCTCGCCACTCATTAGTTCGCTGCCCTGAATCTGAAAACGGATCTGACGCAATAAGGAAATAAAATCACTGATCTGAGCCTCTCCTTGGTTAATAATGGTAAGTTCAGTACTACCTGCACCCTTGATGAGAAAAAGTGGATGATCCGTTATCTGCAATACTTCCTGACCAGGATGCTGAATGCCACTTACTATGGTAATGGTCAAAGAGTCGATGGCATCAAATTCGTTGACAATACTAATATCATAGTCTGCGATGGGAAAATCGACCGCACAAAGCGTATCAATAGTAAAGTGATCCAGCAGGCGGCCCCGACTGTTATCCGTATCGAGATCCAAACGAAGTTCGTAGTTTTGTCGAAATTCGTCTGGGCTGGTTAGACCTGTTATCTTTTCTCGTTTACTTCCTAAAAAGTAATCAATAGGAATCACCAGCTCGCACAAGATACTTTGAGTCTGCTGATCCAGATCAATGCCGGAGAAGATGGTTAACGGCCCTTCATCCTCTATAAGCGTTGGTGAGTTAGCCCCGATCAACTCCTTTTTTTTAGTGACTTGATCCCGATAGATCGTCATTCCGACAAAACCAACATCATCATTAAACTCAAATATTTTAGTACTTTTCGAAATATCATCTAAGTTGATCGACCAGATGCTTGGTTTAGGTTCCTGGCCTAAAATAAAAGCACTTCCTAATAACTGTCCTTCATAAAATATCAAATCTCCCTGTAGCGTATAACTCTCTGGCAATCTTCCATAATTTATTAATTGTCCTGTCTTCGGATTAAATGAATGGATAAAGGTTCCCCCGATATAAAAAACGCCAGATGAATCGCAAACCAAAGAAGAGCAAAAATCCGTGCCTGTAATAGCAACTAAGGTATCGATATTTAGCTTGTCTAGAAGATCAATCTCTACCAAAACACAAGGTTGTGTGCTTTGAAAGCCTGTGATACCAAACATCCGACCATCGGGAGCCAAGGCAATATCCTTGTAGGTGCTGCTCTCAAATCGAGGCGGGAAAAATTCATCCCCATTTCGAAAATATTCATCTTCACAGCTTTGAAGATCGAGCCAACCGATATGCTTGTCAGAATCAGAAAAGTATATTTGACAGAAGATGGGCAATGTAAAAAACAAACAGATGATTTTCAGGATAAGTTTTTTCATGAGACTATGAATTTGGAGAAAGACCTGCCTGTATTCCCAACAGGCAGATCTTGAATAATCAATTGTGGAAGCTAAAAACTATCATTTAGCTTTAATTATACGTCCGCTCAGTACTTCTCCCGGTAAGCTAAGCTTGTAGTAAGCTTTCCCCCTTTTTACCTTGTGTAAACCATAAAATATCTACCTCATTAGGTGCGTCAGGGCTCACTCGGTATGCATTCTCATCAAAATAAGGGAGTTCTCCTGCATCGATACTTATTACTTCCACGCTCTCTTGATCAAACTGAATACCTATTGAGAAAACGGTCGCCTCTTGCAGACTTAAAGCGTAAACTGGAATTTTAGCAGTTTCCCCAACTAACAATCGAGCGTTACCTAAACGGAAAATGCTTTTTTTTCCTGATTTTGCCAATGACTGATCGCTCTCCGCCTTAAGTGAACTGCCGTTTCCACAACTGGAATTGACGTCTCCTATTTTAATAGCCACAAAGTCCTTACCTAGATAAGATTGATTAATATTATTGATGGTATACTCTCCTGAATAAGAAGGGAAACTGGTAGTAGGATTAGCAAATCCGTTGTATTCAGAGTAGGTAGTCATATCCCAAGATTGGTGAAACGCACTTGGGTTGGTTTGCAAAACTACAGCTCTTATGATTAAAAGATCTAATGTTGAAATGGTACTACTCCCATTAGCGTCAGCGGCAATAAACTCCTCTGCCTCAGTAAATGTATTGGTTCCCAGAAGGTGATCGCTCAGTGCATTAAGATCGTAAGAGGTCACGCACCCATTTCCATTGTGAGGTCCATCTAAACTTGCAGTTACATCATAGGAACTTCCGGTTTGAACCGTTAATTCATAGTAGCCTGAGCTATTTGTAACATCTTCTTCGTCATCTCCAGTTCCGGTAGGATCGGCTACAACCTCCGCGCCTCCTACTCCATTCGTATCTCCCACTCGAAGCACCTGGCCTTCAATAGTATATGCTGGTGCACAATAATTGATGTTTTGCGAATTTGGGGTACAATTTCCTGATAAGTGCATAATTGTTTTCGATGTAAATTGGATGTCGGTACACTCTCCGCTGGGCATATCAAAGTAGATAGTGGCCAGTGTACTGGGTAAAGAAGATAAAGTAGAACCGTTTTGAAACCGGACATCTCTGGGTAGGGTTCCCGGTGAAGCAGAATAATCGTAATTCGGATCAATAGACGCATCAGTTTCAGAATAATCAACGGTAACATTGCCGTTAGTAAATCTTACATTGATATACATTAGACTAATGCCAGTCAGCGATCCAGAATATAAAACATCTACTTC
>JAGQXH010000563.1 GCA_020436695.1 Lewinella sp.
CAAATAACGATCGAATCATGTTATCCATCATTATAGCAGTTTTTATTCTCTTCTTTTTCGTAGTAGTGATCGCTTTTTCCGTATGGGCTTTTTCCCGTATGCACAAAATAGGTCTACTGCGAGGATTTATGAAAGGAAAGTGGTTGCTCAGTTTCCTGACACTTACTTTTCTGGTGGCTTTTATCGCGAGTGCAATTGGTCTCCTGACCAGGGCAGATTGGGCCGTGCCTCTCTTGCGCTATACGGTTTCTGGCTGGTTGCCTTATGTTTGGATCTATGGATTGAATAAGCTACTCGGAATGGCCGCTACCTTGAAATTTGAGCAAGCCACTTCCCTCTCTCAATTTGTAGGTCGTGATAAGTACTTTGATGAAGTACTGGAAAAATCCATTGCGCTGAGTAAAGAGTCAGGGCATGCAGTACCGGAATCTCCCGACGATGCACACGGTGTAACGGATAGCCCGCTTGAGGAAATGTTAAATGACGAGGAACTGTTCCGGGAGCTATTCCCTATAGCCCTGCGTCGGAAGATCAAACGCCAAGTGATCGGTCTATTGATACACACGATCATAATGCTGGCTATCCTGTGGGCGATCGGGTAGGAATGAGTTGATGATTAACAGTGGTCAGTTGTTTTGAACTGACCACTGTTCAAGGATATTAATTTACATTCTGGAATCCGATTTCCTTCAGTGCATTATGACTGATGGTTACGGCTTCGATCGGCGTATTATTAAAGGTCCGATCCTGTTCTACGAAGTAGCATTCCATGCCGGATTCATCCTTGTGCTCGAGTATTCTGGCAAAATCGATATGGCCGGTACCCACCGGAGCAAAGCGTCCTTCGTCGTCCATATCCTTCACGTGCCAGGATTTGAATCGTCCCGGTGCCTTGGCAAACCAGGCAAGGGGATCCTCTCCCGCTTTGGTCACCCAGTACAGGTCCATTTGGAAATTGACGTTTGCCGAGTCGGAATGTTCCAGAAAATATTCCATGGGGACGATGCCGTTGGCATTTTCCTCAAACTCGAAATTGTGGTTGTGGTAGAGCAGTTGGAGGCCGGCTGCTGTACACTTAGCACCAATGGTGTTGATGATATTCATTACGGTTTCCAGGTCTTCGCTCATGTTGAGCGTACCCGTTGCCTGATCGAATTTGAAATGTCCCATAGGCGGAACGGGGATCACAAAATATTTGAAACCGGCAGCTTTGGTATCGGCAATCATCTGATCGGCATTGTCAAGAGTAACGGAGCCCTGGTGAACACTCATCGGGATCAGTCCGATCTCGTCCAGATAGGCTTTAAAATCCGTAGGCGACATGCCGTAGAATTTGCCATCCTCATAGTTAGCCGCTTCGATGTATTTATAGCCGATATCGGCTACTTCTTTAAGCACCTCTCTGGGATGGACAGCCATACTGTCGCGTAGTGAATACAGGGCGAGTCCGCCGAATTGAGCATTTTCCATAGTCGTTTCGGTCGCTTCGGAGACTCCTTCCTGTGGAGTAGAATTGTTGCAGGCAAAAAGACCTAATGCCAAGAAGATCAAAATTGCAATGTGATTCTTCATCGTAGTAAGTTAAATGTAAAAAAGTAGTGGCAGTTTATGTTGTCGGGAATGGACCCTGCTCGTTCAAGAGCGGTCCAGTCTTTAATTTGCGGATGTAAAAATAGCAAATAGTGTAAAAGGAGTTGGGGGAACAGTATCTAACAATTTGTTGACGCACCTTGTGTTTGATGTGAAATTCTCATGTATTAACCCTCCACCTCGATATCATACCTATCCAACAACCCGACAATTCCCTCCCGCGAAAACCGGGCCTTGCGAATACGATTATTCTCCGGATCAATGGAATAGTGTAGCGCTGTACGTAGGTCTGCCTTTTCCAGAATGGTCTGATCGAAAATAGCCTGGAATAGATCGCAAGTTTCAAAGGTGGAATTTGTCAGATCGGTTTCAGTAAAATCGGCTTCCTGGAGATTGCAATTTTGAAAGCGTGTGTTCTTCAATTTGAGTTGGTAAAAGGAGGCCAGTTCCAACTGGCAATCCGTAAACGACATTTGCAGGAGGAAGGGATTGCAATCCTGGAAATTCAATCCGATGAGTTTGCAATTGATAAACTGAATATCGCGAAAAGCGGTCTGCGCCAAAGTGGCGTTACTAAGATCACAATCATTGAAAGTACATTCGAGGAAATGGATATTGGATAGGTCAGCACCGGACAGGTCACAATTGACGAAACGGCAGCAGTCATACTTTTCGGCGTCCGGGGCTTTCCCGGAGAAGTCTTTATTTTCAATGAGCTGGTCTTCAACAATATGTTTTCCCATGACTTGCACTTTAGTTTAGCCGGCTATGTGAATAGCAACTCCAGTAATTGATCCTTTTGCGAAAAATCCGGAACGATCAGATGGGCACCTGCCCGGATCAAACGGGTTCGTTTTTCCAGATTAAGTCCATATCGGCGGGGTTCATCGCAGGCAATACCTACGGCAATGCCCCCAAATCGTCGCCCTTCCTGGATTTCCACCGGACCATCACCTAATACTACTAACTCATGACCGTGCAGATTATTTTCCCGCATGATCTGATCGATCACCATTTTTTTGGAATACTTGCTGACGTCGCCTACCGAGCCGTGTATGCCGCCATCAAATACGGAAGCATAGCCGAGTAATTCTGCCTCCCGGATCACATCCTCCCGGTCCGTGCCGCTGGCCAGATAGAGCCGGACACCCCGCTCTTTGAGTGCGTGCAGCAGATCAACCGCTCCCTTGATGGTAACGTCCGCTACATTCAGCTCGCCACGTTGTATTTTGGCCACCCGTTGATCGACCATCTCCAGCAGTGCAATATTATACAATTCTTTGTAGCCGAACTTGTCGAGGATCTGGTCTTTGGGGACGATATTGAAAGCATCGACCATGCCCACCAGGGCTTCCATCTGGATGATCGTCTGGATACCGGTCGACTGATCGATATAATCGGTGCAGTGCTGACTCACCACCTGGTACAATCCGCTATCGGCGGTTTCGTACTGGTCACCCAGGATGGCTTTCATCATCAGCGGGTGCATGATTTTTTCCCAGCCTTCCCGCAGAATGCTGATGGTGCCGTCGTGGTCGAATACGGCGTGTTTGATGTGGCCGGTTTGGGTTAGAACCGATTCCTCACAGATCTCAATATCGGTATCCTTTAAATAGGCAGCCCGCTGTGGCTGTTGTGCCAGTTCGGGTTGATAGATAAAATTGGCATCCCGGCTGATGGCTAGTATTTCTTCCCCGCCGGCAGTACCGGTCGTCTGTACTTTTTGAATACTAACGGCAGCGGCATAATTGGCAAATTCGATGGCTTCCCGGCTGCTGACTCCCGCACCCAGCGCCAGGGCCAGGGCACTTAATACGGTATCTCCGGCCCCTACTGTGTCGAGATTGCTGTGTAACTGAATGCCCGGTATTTTGCTCACCCCCTGACGGTCAACAGCCATGATCCCCCGTTTGCCACAGGTAATGAATACCGGCTTTTGGGTGCGCTGGAATATGGCTTTGCCGTGCTCTTCTACTTTCTCTAGCGTAATATAATCCTGATAGCTGATGTCTTCGCCGTTCAGCCGGGCTGCTTCGATCTCATTGAGCTTTAGATAAACCTGCCGAAACTGATCGGTATAATGGCGCGAGTCCAGCAGGATGATCTTTTCGTCGAATTCGTCAAACAATTCATTAACGGCGGAGATGAACTCCGGTCGCGAGAGACAGCCGGGGATCTGCTGGTTAAATATCAGTACATCACTCTGCTGCAGTGCCTGACGAAGGTGTTGTATAATTTGCTCATCGGTAGCGGCACTTCGCTGGTTATGTACACCAAAGTCTGTACGGGTAATTTCCTCTCCTTCCAGGTATTTCTTGGTAAAGGCGTAGGTGTCAAAATGTTCTACCTGTCGCACAATGCCGGAGGTGTCAAGCTCAAGGCCATCTAATGCCCGCTCCAGCTCCCGGCCGTGCAGATCTTCACCGATCACTCCGATCACCTGTAGCCTTTTGGGCTGTAAGGCGACCACATTGGCCGCCACATTACCCGCACCGCCGGGAGAATAATAATGGCGGGCCACCGCTTCGGCCTGCCGGCCCGTCTCTACGGAAATTTCCGATCCCTCCGGGTCCAGTGTCCAGTAAACATCGAGGCAAAAATCTCCATAGACAGCAATTTGAATGTTTTTTATTTTTTCAAGGATTTCAGGTATCCGGGTATGCATAAAAGTTATCTTTAGCAGTGAGATGGAATCTGTAGTATGACCGTATTTTTGCTATTCCTCCCCGACATGATCTGAACGGGAATATTCATTATATTTTTAAATCTTTAAAGGAAGTAAGTAGGCAGAACAAGCCTTGGCGAACGTCAATGGATGAGACAAAACGATTGACCATGAAATACACACTGCAAGACTATCTGGAAAAAACAGAACACTATTTAAACGAAAAACTTATTCCCTTCTGGGCGGAACGGGCTGCAGAACCTAAATACGGCGGCTTTCAAACCAATTATGACCGGGACGGCAAACGGACGGAAGTAACCGAAAAATCTTTCCTGGCCCAATGCCGATGCTTGTTCACCATTTCACACGCGATGCGACTGGGGTTTGAATGGCCGGGCGGAAGAGCCGCACTTCAGCAGGGGCTTGATTTCTTATTGAAATATTACCGCGATGATACCTACGACGGATATTACTGGATCGTGGAAGAAGACGGTCGCGTCAAAGATGATAACAAGATCATTTACGGGCATTCCTTTCTTATTTACGGCCTGGCAGAATATGCTTTGCTTACCGGTGATGCCACAGCCCGGGCCGAAGCCATCCGGGTGTTCGATATGTTGCAGGAAAAAGTAGCAGATCGGGAATACGGCGGATATTTTGAACACTTCACCCGGCAGTTTGAGCTTAAAAAAGCCCGTGGCGATGTGAGTATCCACAAATCGCTGGATGTGCATATGCACCTGATGGAAGCCTATACGACGCTATACGAACTTACCGGTGACGATGCCCACAAACAGGCCCTGCTGGAAGTGATCGATCTGATCTTCGATAAAATGGTGCATCCAACCACCGGTACCGGCATTTCGATGTTCACGCAAGACTGGACTCCCATCGCTAATGTAGAACTTGATACAGTATGGGGCCGTGATCGCTTCGATGAAGATGGTAAAGCGCCGGACATCACCTCTTATGGCCACAATATCGAACTGGCCTGGCTATATCTCCATGCGCAGGACATCCTGGGTATTGCCCGCGAGAAAAGCCTGGACCGGGTCATTCCCATTTTTGAGCACACCTGTCAACATGGTGTAGATCGCACCTACGGTGGCCTGTACGTGGAAGGCAAACGCGAAGGGGATGTCACCGAACCCACCAAGGAATTCTGGCAGCAGGCCGAAGCCATGGTCGGCTTTCTCGACGCCTCTGCCCTGACCGGTGAGGAAAAATACCTGGAGGCTTTCGCTAATGTGCACGATTTCGTTTTCGAGAAAATGATCAATTGGGAACAGGGCGAATGGTTTGCCCTACTGGCGGAAAATGGTAACCCGATCTGGGATTATATGGGTACGAGCTGGAAGGTACTGTATCACACGGTACGCGGGACGTGCCTGGTGGTGACTAAACTAAGAACACTGGTTGTGTAAAATCAGTAAAAGGTATATGAATAGTTAAGAAGCTATTAAAATAATTAGAATTCCTTTAAATGCATTGAAACTTCTAGTACTCTGTCAAGATCAAATTAACGGGTAATCTGTGGCGCCTTATTGCCCAGTT
>JAGQXH010000564.1 GCA_020436695.1 Lewinella sp.
TTGCCGGGCAAGGATATCTTTATAATCATAATATGCGCTTTTTTCGTTATGATCCCGATCAGAATATCTGGCATAAGCTCGCCAACCGCCCGGCATCTTATGATACTCATCGAATTTTTTCTGCAGTCTATAATAATAAAGTATATATGGGCTATGGTAGGAATTCTGAAGACGTATACTCTTGTCCTGGTATCAGAGACTGGTGGGTATTTGACGCCGGCCAAAACTGTGATGCAGATTCATCACCTTCTCTCAACTGCTGGACAGAGCGGGTTGCGACGGCACCAAATCGTATAGATGCGCTCGGCTTCACACTAGGTAAAAAAATATACTTTGGCCTCGGTATTGATTACACCGGATGTCGGAAAGGAATTGAAGTGAAATTGCAGGATTGGTGGGCCTATGATCCTGAAATTGATGCCTGGGAACCGAAGAAGGCATTTCCCGGGATTCCTGGTAGTCCGATTACTTCCTTCACTCTCAATAACAAAGGATACGTTTATTGCAACAATGGGGACTTGTGGGAATATATTCCTAATACCGATGAATGGCAAATCAGAACTAGGCTACAGGTGTATCCTCCTGATGATTACAATTATTATCGAAACCGGGCGCTCAGTTTTACGGTCAATGGTAATGAATATGTCCTGATGCTTGCTCCCAATGAAATACCGCAAATATGGATCTATGATAATAATTGAAAATTTAGGCTTTCAGTGTAAAATCATAGCGTAATGTGCTGCAACATTTCTTTCAAGAACAAGGCTAAGCTGATCGGATGGTTGGTAGCTCTTGTATTTTTTAGCGGCTGTACTTCCTGGGATCTGGAAAAGATCAGCTTTCCGGAGGTGATTACTTCCCCAGTCGTCAGTTCAGGTCCAACTCCTTTGGAGATCACGGTATCCGGCCGGATATCCGGCCTCATCCAAGACGCTACCGTCATTGAGCACGGACATCTTTGGACGTTGGAAACCGGCGCGTTTACCTTAGATGACGAAGTTCAACGCAATCAACTGGGACGGATCGGAAATGCCGAATTTGAAACGATAATCTCCGGCTTGTCACCTGGAAAGACGGTCTTCTTCCGGGCTTATGCGATATACGAGGAAAAGACGGTCTTCGGGGAGATACAATCTTTTAATCCCGGTGACCTCACCTTCGAAATAAATATCGATGATATAGCTATCGAACGGGAAGACGCGCTGATTGATTTGAGGGTAAGTACCTCCATCTCAGGTTTGCCGGAAGGAGTTGCTATTAAAGAACTGGGGGTTGTCTGGGCAGACCATCCCGATCCCCAATTGAAATCTGATAATTTTATTTTGGAGGGGCTGAACGTAGTATTTGACGGCGATCAGCTCTCATTTGAAAATAACTTATCGAATGTTCCTCCCGGCAGGTATTATTTCCGATCCTATGCCATCTTTGGTGAAACAGTTTATTATGGGAATGTAAAGTGCGTTTCGCTTGGCGATTTTTGGGTGCAAAAAGATTACTTTCCAGGCCGGAGTCGTCCGGAAGGAATATCATTTACGATCAATGATTTGGGGTATTTCGGGCTTGGTGGATGTCCACCTCCTATAGAATTTTCCTGCGGCAATATTTTTGGTGATTGGGAATTTACGGATACCTGGCAATACAACCCGCAAACCGATGACTGGATTCAGGTTGCAGACGCTCCCGAATTTCAGGTTAGATCCCAAACATTCGAGGTAAACGGTAAGGCATATTACGGTTTTGGAAATGGCTCTCCATATGGACCACCTTTTTCTGACATACTGTGGGAATATGATCCTGCCGCTAACCAATGGACGGATAAGGCTCCTTTTCCGCCCGGCCCCAGAGGGGAGGTTGCGGCATTTGCCATTGGTAATTCGATTTTTGTCGGAATCGGTAGAGATGATCAAGATATACTATATCGAGATTTCTGGCAATTTAATACAATTACTAATGAATGGACCCGAGAAAAAGATTTTCCCGGCGAAATTCAATCAAGTTGCTGTGGTCGTCCGTTTAGCGGATTTTCCATTGGTGATCAGGGATATATGTTTTTATATAATGATCTATGGAAATATACCCCTTCATCGGATACCTGGGAGAAAATGACGGTCAGTCAAGGCGATTTACACGGCTTATTATTCATCATTAATGACAGGGCCTATTTTTGGGCATCGGGAGATGGAATGCTGGAATACGATCCGGCAAAGGAAAGCTGGACCAGAAGGGGCCCTCCACATATGGGGGCATCATTTTCCGTTGATGGTAAGGGGTATGTGGTTGAGGGAAGTTTATTCGAAACCCAATTCTGGGTCTATTACCCCATCCAGGAATGTAATTAAGACTTTTTGAAAAACGAGACCATTCCGATCATGAAAAAACTATTCCTCTTCTTGCTCTTAATCCTATCCGGCAGGGCTTATGCCCAAATGGAGATCCTCGAATCTGCCGCTCCCAAAGTGACCAGTGTCATCAATCTGATCCAGGAAGGTATTACCCCGGGAATAGTTGAGGGTGCTACCGCAAAGATCAGTCAGTTGCAATTGTCCATTGAAAAAGGGGATGTGGTCCTTTCCTATCAGTTGCCGGTATTGGAAGACGATCAATTCTACGAAGTCATGCCGCAGATCAAACTGGATGGGAAGGCCTTAATAATTGCTCCGGATGAATACCGGGGAGATCTCGGCCGTACCGTTGCGCCCGGCAGCCGCCGGATAATCTGGCTGAACCCGCTGGAGCGCTACGTCAACCTGACTGGTCAGTTGGAGGTGCAGTTGTTGGTCAACATTTGGGGAGAGCGTCAAAAGCCCTATGATTGTTCACTGGGTAGCCCGACTTTTACCGCTAAACAACGTCTGCCATATCTGGTTGCAGCTGGAGTGGGAGTGGCAAGCGTCGGGGTGGGGCAGTTATTTAGGAAGCAAAAAGAGACAACCTACGATGATTACATTAATGCCGATACAAAGACAGCCAGTGACCCCATCTACCTCGACGCCAACAGCAAAAATCACACCTATCTGATCCTGACCTGGACGGGGACAGCGATTCTGGCGGCCGATGCGGTGCTGTATTTGATTCGTCAGAAGAGATACAAGCGGAACCTTAACTACTACGAGACTTACTGTAAGTCCGGGAGTACCAGTTTTCAGCCACTTATTGAGCTGCCAAACGGAAACCAGCACAGGAGCGGCCAGCTTGGATTTAAGATGGTTATTCCTATTAGTGGTCAGTAAAAGAGGCCGGATCAGAAAACCCAGTTGTTAAAATTAAATGGAGCGATAATGAAATTCTTACTTGCAGTCACCATATTTTTTCTTTGTTTGGGCTCTTCTCCGCTTGCCGCTCAATGTTACCGGGATTTCTTTTCCAAAGGCCGTCAGGCCTACCGGTCACTTAAGTTTGAAGATGCCATCACACAGTTTAAAGCAGCTCAGGTTTGCCCTGATATTACCCAGCGGCAACGTCTGGAAGTTGCCGATTGGATCAGCAAAGCGCAATCCGGTTATATCGAAGCGATCAAAAGCGCCCAACTAAAAGCGGAAGAAGCCAGAAAAGATGCGGAAGTGGCACGGGCGCAGGCTGTCGCCAACGAATTGCAGGCCCGAAAGAATGCCCTCATCACGGAAGCCAACCGGCTGGCGTTTCTGGCGGATCAGGAATTAGAACGTAGAAATTTGTCGGATGGACTGTCACTTGCTTATCGGAGTTATCACAGTATTGAAGATAGTCTCATCGCTAAAGTAAAGATCAGCTTTGGAAATGCTGTATATGAAAACTATCGGAGGGAATTGGAGATCCCGGACCAAACCATTCTCGGTGGAGCCATAGCGCCTTCAGCCGGTCGCATCATTACGTATTCCAGTGGTAATACGGCCATGCTTTGGAACCGGAACGGTAATCAGGTGGCCGGCTTGAAAGGACATGAAGGGCCGGTTACTTTCGTTACCATTTCGCCGGGAGGTGATCAATTCATTACCTGCTCCACTGACCAGACTGCAATGGTCTGGGGTACGGACGGAAACCGGGTGATCGCCCTGAGAGGACACAGTGATGAGGTCAGCGGAGCCGCCTTTGCTCCGGTAGGTGATAGGCTGTTGACCTGGTCAAGAGATGGATCGGCGCGTTTATGGGATAATAAAGGCAACGCAATCAATATGCTGCGAGGCCATGACGCTCCGGTTCTCGAAGCCCAATATGCTGCCGGCGGCCAACATATTTTGACCCGCTCTGCCGACAAGTCGGTTCGGGTCTGGGATCAGAATGGATTTTTATGGTCGGATGCCATCCGGCATACTGCTCATATCTACTCAGCGAAATTTTCGCCGGATGGACAATTACTGGTTACGGCATCTGCTGACGGAACGGCCAAGCTTTGGAACTTAAAAGGTCAATTGATCCGTACGCTATCACAAAACGGCGGCCCGGTTACCTGTGCCGATTTCAGCCCGGACGGCCAATACATTCTGACTGCCGACGCTGAAGGTAAAGCGATAATCTGGGATACTGGTGGGCGTGAAATAATACGCATTAATGCTCACAAAGATTGGATTTCCGATGCTGCATTTAGTCCGTCCGGTGATTACCTGTTTTTCACGGAATCGAAGGATGGCAGTGTTAAACTTTGGGACTTGTCCGGTAAAACAGTAGCGAACTTTCATCGCCATACCGCCCGTATTATCCGGACGCAATTCTCTCCGGACGGCTATTATCTGATGAGTTGTGCGGAAGATGGGAATACAAAGGTCTGGGATCTTCATGGAGATGTGGTGATGGATATTCAGGGAAACGGGAATGTTCCTGTTGAGGGCCGCTTCTCGCCGGATGGAGACTGGGTCTTGTCCGTGCAGAAAGGACAAAAAGCGATCTTTTGTCCAACGCCCTGGAGTATTTATGAACAATTGAAAGAGAATGGCCCTCCTCAACTTTCTGAGGAAAAACTCCAGCAATACGGGATATTACGATAGATTTGTGTTGAAGATGGATATCAATTTTAAGAATTTTCCAATTGATCAGCCACTTTAACATCTATCACATACAAAACATAGAGATTCTATGAAGAAGCTTTTATTTCCGTTGCTTTTTCTGGGAATACTGTTCATTTCCCTGTCCAGCTGCGGATCCGATGCCGAACCAACTTCAGAAGCAATGACCAGCGAACCTGTCTATCAAAAACCAGCTATTTCATTTGTACCCAGCGGTCGTGCAAAGGGCCGCCAGACGCAAATGTATACCCTCACGAATGGCCATGGTATATCCATCAATATCAGCAACTATGGCGGTATTATCACTTCCATCAAAGCGCCTGATAAAAATGGTATGCCCGAGGAGATCACCTTGGGTTTTGATTCCCTGAATCAATATCTGGGTGAGACACCCTATTTCGGGGCACTGATCGGAAGATACGGCAACCGAATTGCCAAAGGCAAATTTACCCTGGATGGTAAAACCTACACACTGGCTACCAATAACATGGGCAACCACCTGCACGGCGGAATGGAAGGTTTCGATAAAGTAATATGGCAAGCTTCCGTTGTGGAAAAAACCGATGGTGTACCGGGGCTGCGGCTGGAGTATTCCAGTGCAGATATGGAAGAAGGATATCCTGGAAAACTGGATGTAACCGTCATTTACAGTCTGAACAACGATAATGAACTGACCATCGAATACGAAGCGGAAACCGATAAACCCACGGTGGTCAACCTCACCAACCATACCTATTTCAATTTGACGGGCAATGCCAGACGGGATATTCTGGGGCATAAGGTCAGGATCAATGCCAACCGTTTCTTGCCGGTGGAT
>JAGQXH010000565.1 GCA_020436695.1 Lewinella sp.
CCTGAGTTTAAAAAAAATGAAGGGACGAAACCACATGGCCTCTCCCTTCTTAATCACCCGACTGTAAAATTATTCTTTAGTAGTTGCCGGGCCCTTAAGTAAGTTACCCGGCAACTGCTAAGGAGCATTATTGTATGCCAAGAGCATAGTATTCTGTGCGGTTGCTACCGGGGTATTTACCTTCCAGCAGGATACCGCCTTCTACGTTCTCCAGTTTTTTAACCAGCTCTTCCTTCGTGGTTACTTTTTTCTTGTCGACCTTGGTAATAATGAATCCCTCGCGAATATCCGTTTGCTGGATCAGTTTACCAGGACCGATGGCTTTGACGCGTACACCGCCATCCAGACCTTCTGCTTTAGCATCTTCCTTGGACAATGTTTCAAAAGAAGCGCCCAATGCAGCCAGTACCTGAGCCGGAGTTCCTTTCTTAACGACATCGGTTGTACCCTCACGGTTGCGCAGCGTTACATCAATTTTTCGTTCACTTCCGTTCCTGAGTACGGTGAGCTCAACCGTTTCACCCGGGCGGTGACGTCCGATCATTTCCAGCAGAGCGGAAGAAGTTTTGGTGTCAGCATCGTTTACAGCAACGATGATGTCGCCTTCTTTCACGCCGGCATTCATGGCGGCACCGTCTTCACTCAGTTCCTGAACATATACTCCGTCATTAACGTCGAGTCCTTTCTCTTTGGCGAAGTTGCCGTCGATACCACGGATCACCGCACCGATATAACCGCGCTGTACTACGCCGTATTCTTTCAGGTCGTCGATCACTTTAGCGGCGATATTACTCGGAACAGCAAAGGCGTAACCGGCATATACTCCGGTCGGTGAAGCGATAGCCGTATTGATACCGATCAGGTCTCCGTTCAGATTAACCAGCGCACCGCCACTATTACCGGGGTTCACAACGGCATCCGTCTGAATAAAGGATTCGATCGGTGCCTGATCCTGCAGGATATTAATGCTACGTCCTTTAGCACTCACAATTCCGGCGGTAACAGTAGAAGCCAGGTTAAATGGATTACCTACAGCCACCACCCACTCCCCAACGCGTACATCGTCGGAGTTGGCGAAATCAATATGAGGCAAACCGCTGTCTTCGATCTTGATCACGGCAATATCCGTAGAGGGATCGGTACCGATCACCGTAGCCGGATACACCCGCCCATCGTGTAGGGTCACCTCTAACTCTACCGCTTCACCAGCTACGTGGTTATTGGTAACGATATACCCGTCTGAACTGATGATCACGCCGGAGCCGGTTCCCTGCTGCAATTGTCCCTGTCCATCGTCCTGCGGCATTTGCGGTCCGAAGAAATCGCGGAAAGGAGCCGGAATATTTTGCAGGTCTAACTGGCGTCCCTGATTGGCCACCCGGGCCGTGGCTTTAATGTGTACTACCGTAGGCAGCACTTTCTCGGCAGCTACGGTAAAACCATCCTGCGGAACCGCACTATCATATGAGGAGGGAGAGTAATTGGTAAATTTAGCCGTTGTGACCGGATTGGCATCATAACGGCCGTTATCAGTGTTTTCAAGCAACTTTGCACCACCCAGAGCGATAGCACCGCCCAGAATGGCCACAAATAGTAAATACAAATACTTTTTCATCGTCTCTATCTATTTTTTGTGGTCAAGTGTAAAACAAAGATTTTCCAAGCCATGTTTGGTAGATCTTCCACTAAGGGAAACTGTAAGTTAAAGCTCATGTCAGATCTGTCCGGCTAACCGGACTCATCCACATATAGCTATCACCCACATCTACCTTTCTACAACTTTCATACAAAAAACAATACAGGGCGGGTAAAGTCACTTTTTTAATGCCGGATTTAATAAAATATTAACGCTGGATAATCAGGCTGTTAAAAATTTTAATCCGCTCCAGACATTCAAATGACAATAGGCTGTCCGTCAGCTGATTAGTTGACAGTATCGTGTCAGTTTTGCAACATCATGGCTGCAAAACTGACAATTTGGCAAATTTAGTACATTGTCAATAAAATTATGTAACGTAACACAAGAATTGAACGGACGGATTTCCTATCGGCGATTCGATGCTACATGGTTCCATTGTTACATGGCTATCATATCAATGAAACAATGAAGCAATGGAACACAAGTAATGTCATCTAATTTAATTGACAGCGTATTTAGCTTAGCCCAACACAACTGACCACTGATCACGGACCACTGACACTTGAGTTAATTGATAGATCAGACACGTTCTTCAATGATCTCCTGCAATTTCTGCATCGAAGCCGCAAATTCAAAATAGCTCAGATGATCACAGGCGACATTGTGGAAGGGTAATGAGGATTGTGAAGGCACCGTTTTCATACTCACCTGGGTGACGGCAATATCGTTGGGTGCATCGCTTTTAAAAACGAGTTTATTGATCAGCGCATGGGGGGCCCTGGTCTTAAAAGCCCGCCAGAACTGCTTCAACATGGGCATATCGCCCAGGTTTTCCGGTTCAATATCATTGGTATTACCACCGATCACCCAATAATCCACATCCGGATGAGGTCCACCATCGACATTGAGCTTTTTCAGGAAGTCCGATGAGGTGGGGCTCATTTGATCCAGGGTAAGGAAAACGGCTTTGTTGATCTTTTTACCAATGAACGACAGCACCGGTAAATAAGGTTTCAGAAAAGCTGCTCCGTTCATGGCCATCCCCAGCATGCTAAATAGTGATTTCCGGAAATCGGAGGTTTCCGAACCGCCGTTCGGAGTACCGCACTGGATCAGCCGGCTGACAACAGCACTGCCACCTTCCTGCTCGATAAACCAACGGGATACCAGCCCCCCCATACTATGGGCGATGATGGTCAGTCGCTTCCCTCCGGCTTCGGTGACGCCGGCTTTGGCCAGGTCCGCTTTCAGAAGACGGGCAGTTTCCTCAATGGGCGTATTCAGGTTTTCGTAATCGTAGCTGAGGACCGCATCAAATTTCTTATACAATTCACTTTCTGTCTCAAAAAAAGCCTGCCGCTGACCTTCCGTATCACCGATGATTCCATGGATCAATAAGCAAATGCTCTTAATGTCTGCATCGGCCAGCACCCCGTCTCCGGCCTGGGTAGCTACGGAGACCCCATCATTACCCAGTTTACATAGTGCCAAGGTATTGGTATTGGTCTGCCCGGTGAGTTTGCCGATCACCACTTTTTTAAAGAACAGCTTGATGGAGCCTTTTATGCTACGTTCATTTACCGATTCTTTACCGATGATCTTCCCGGCAGTTTGTGCGGGTAATTGATCGATCATCATTTTACCGTCTGCATCGGAAATGCCCAACGGTAAGTACAATCCGGTTTCCGGATCATATCCAAAAGAGATCAGTACCTCAGCCTCTTCCATTTTTCCATCGGTTTCCAGGACTAATGGATTATCCGCACTGATTTGCTCCGCCCCTTCCGTATCCGTCAGTTCCAAAACACTGAGTTGGGCATCCGGTTCAGCGGCACTCACACTCCGGCTGAAAACGGCATGACTGCTCGGGGTACTTCCCCATAAGATAGATGGTGGCAATAAACTTTCATTCAGTTTTTGCTCACGCTTTTTTGCTTCGCCGGGATCGACGGACCTACTCACTTCTGCCTTTGCATCCCGCATCAGGTCTTTGATCTGTCCGGTGCTCACCGCCGATATCTTACCCTTAAATCCGGAAGGTACCGTCACCTTCATCGCTCCGAAATTGGCCGTAACTGAGCCATCTCCCCCGATCGTCTGTTCCTGTTGCTCCAGCGGACGTTTGATGTGAACCGGAATAGTAAAAGCTGCCCAATCCGAGGGGTTCTCCATGACCATCATCATGGTCATCGAACGCTTGGTGGTGAGTAGTTGATCATCCATCTCAAGAGGATCCTGTGCCCAGCCTTCTACCGGGAAGGGTTTCTTCGACACAAAGATCTTGATGTAATCGGTGATCCCGGTGATCCCCAGCTTGTGGTATTTATCATCAAAGCCGATGGGAAGGGTATTAAATTCCTTGCCCTGCGCTCTAAATTTCAGCCATTCTCCACTTCCAACCGGGGTAATCTCCGTGGAGCTCAGATTGGAAATGATACCGTATTTGCTTTCCAGATAAAGACAGGCTACATAATAAGCAGCATCGGTAGTTTTGATCCGTACCCGCAAAGCCGGCTGGATGGGCAATATCTTACCGTTTTGGGTCATCTGTGAAAAAGACAGATCAATAGCTGCCGGGTCGGTCAACCGTCGGCGGGGTTCAATGGTATTAAAATTCCCAAAGTGAAAGGGCTTACCCTCAATTACTTCTACTTCCACCTTGATGGCATTCCGAAAGATCCCCGTATCCTCATTGTTCATCTCCAGCACCCGGGACCATTGTCCTACCTGTTGAACGGCAGTCAGGAATTTTTGCGGATCGGGATTCCGCATAAAAACCGGCACATTGCTGTTCTTCTTGGTCAGAATAAACTCACCCTGCTCATTGTGAACGTAGTAAATGGCATCTTCCCTGGTGTCCGTAAATTCAAAATTAGGCAGGTTCATCCGATCCTTTACCGTCAGCAGTTCTTGCCTGTCGTTTGGCTGCACCTCCGGAGTAATGTAGAGTTTTTGTTTGACTAACGGCAGTTGAACCACCTTACCCATCCAATCTTCATGCTGCTGATCATCCCCGGAAAAAACACTGCTATCCAAGATGCACTCTGCTGCCTCTACTGTCTTTACTTCCACCTCCATAGCATCCTGATCTGGCCGCCACACCTGTATCAGGGTCTTTGCATTTTCATCAGTAGAGACAAAGATACCCGCATTGGCACCGGCATTCATTTTCCAGACTTTTTCCCGCTGGTTATAAGAAACCACATATTCCTGCACCGGGGCTTTCAGCCCCCGGCTCATGAAAGTAAGTTGTTCATCCCGCTGTTCCGTAGCGAAAAGCATGGGGATCTGTTCATCTACCCGGTTCTGGACCATTACTTTAACCCGTTCGAGCAATTCCTGATAAGAAAGGTGCATACCACCACTGCGCAGGGTTTTCAACAAGCTATAGGTAAATACGCCGCTCGAGCGGTCATCCAACAGGGTTTCCTTGGCCGTTTCGGTATCGCGGGCAGCCGCCAGATGTACGTAACGCGTCGAGCGCCACTTTTCCAGTGCTTTCAGAAAACGGGCTTCGGATTCTACCTCATTACCTCGGCTGACCGTTTCCCGGTAGCCTTTATAATCCGTGATCGGCGTACGGTTCGGATTGGGAACTTCCATCCGGTTGCGCACAACGGATTCTCCCCGCATATTGTCACCTGAATGGCAGCAATCGTAGATCAGAACCGTATGAATACCAGGTTTTCCCTCTTCGTAAGAGGTCTTATCGTGAGTGGCATCCCAGAGCAGGTAAGCCAGTTCTTTATCGATCAGATCACGTCCTCCGGAAGTGCGGCTGTCCATACAAACCAGTGACTCTACCTGCTTGCCGGATTTCAGGTTCCAGAAGAGTTGCGGGGCAGTCTGAAAAGAACCGTGGCCACTGTAATAGAGCAGGCAGATATCTTCCCGATCGGCATCAGCCTGTTTGAAGTGACTAAAGGCCTGTATGATATTGTTGCGGGTTGGTAATTCGTAATCGTCTTCTCCGAGGTGATGTTGCCTAATGGCCGAGAGGTCTTCCCGATGAGGGGCCAGTAGCAGTTTGGGCCTAAACTCGGTGATGCTTTCATTGGCTTCCGCCAGTTGGCGGCAAAATTCGTATACATCCAGGGCATCGTTTACACAGCCGAATAACGGACTACGCGGATAGGCATTGATACCGATGA
>JAGQXH010000566.1 GCA_020436695.1 Lewinella sp.
GGTATCTATGTTTATCAGTTGGAAGTGGAACTCACGAATGGGGAGCGAAAATCACTGATGGGGGATGTGTTACTCGTCCGATAGCCTTTTTCTTTGTCTGCAATAAGAGCTTTAATATTGTTGCCCTGGAATTCAGGCTAGTATTGTATTTTGCAGTATTACAACTTTTAAACAAATGAGAAAAACTTTGCTCGTCTCTCTGACTTTGCTTGCCCTGAGTACAGCTTATAGTCAGCCGGATTTTTATAACAAATATACTTTTACCGAGGCAGATACGCTGCGGGGGATGTTGCGTCCGGAACGTACGTGTTATGATGTCACTTTCTATGACATCAATATAAGAGTAGATCCCAAACAGCGTACACTTAATGGCTATGTGGATATTATGTATCAGGCGATCACTGATTTCACTCGTCTTCAGATCGATCTGTACCGGAATATGGAACTGGATAGTATCACCATGGACGGCAGGATTTTGTCTTTTGAGCGCAAATTCGATGCTGTATTCGTTGATTTCCCTCAACAGAAAGCAGGCAGTTCGGGTAGTTTTCGAGCTTATTATCATGGACAACCAACGGCAGCCAGGAATCCGCCCTGGGATGGAGGATTTGTCTGGAGGGTAGATCAAAAAGGACGATACTGGGTAGGAGTAGCCTGTGAAGGAGATGGCGCCAGCCTGTGGTGGCCAAATAAAGACCATCTTTCGGATGAACCGGATAGTGTGTCGATTAGAGTTTCCGTGCCTAAAGGGCTCACCTGTGTGGCTAACGGCAATTTGCGGGGCACAGTTGATGAAGGGGACTTTCAGCGTTGGGACTGGTTTGTTTCCTATCCTATTAATAATTATGACGTCAGCGTCAATATTGCTCATTACGCCCATTTTTCGGACACTTATACCGCAGCCGATGGAGCCGAACTGGATTTGGACTATTATGTGCTGGATTACAACAAAAGCCGGGCTATGGAGCATTTTGAGCAGGTAAAGCCCATGCTGAAATGTTATGAACAGTACTTTGGCAAGTATCCTTTCTGGCGTGATGGTTATGCTATGGTCGAAACGCCTTATCTGGGAATGGAACATCAGGGGGCCATTGCCTATGGCAATCGTTATATGCGCGGGTATCTCGGAGGCATGATCCCTTCCGATATGGATTGGGATTACATCATTATCCATGAAACCGGTCATGAATACTTTGGTAACAGTATTTCCTGCAATGATCTGGCAGAAATGTGGATACATGAGTCTTTTACCACTTATATGGAAGCACTTTATGTGGAATGTATGTATGGTTACGAAGATGCCATAAGGTACCTGGTAGGCCAGCGATCTTTCATTGATAATGAACAACCGGTCATCGGCCCGAAAAATGTCAATTGGGAAGATTGGGATGGCAGTGATCATTATTATAAAGGTGCCTGGATGCTCCATACCTTGCGGAATGCGATTCAGGACGACGGGCTGTGGTTTGACATTCTCAAATCCTTTTACCAGGAGCATGCCATTTCCAATGTTACCACGGAGGATTTTGTCCAGTGGGTCAATCAAAAGACCGGCAAAGACTGGGGGGCCTTTTTTGAACAATACTTGATGTATACAGATCTACCGGTACTGGAATACCATCTCGCGGAAAAAGGCAATGATCTGGAAGTACGTTATCGTTGGAAAAGTGACGTGAGTAGTTTTGATATGCCGATATTGCTGGGAAAAAAGGGTGCTTTACAATTGGTGCACCCTAAAAATGATGAATGGCAGAGCATGTTGCTGAAAAATACTTCACCGGGTAGTTTTGACGTGGATCTGGAACGGTTTTTGGTAAAAACCAGGAAAGTTGCTGCTCGTTAGAAGGAGCAGACACAGATTTATTACTTATTAATATCAGCGTTATTTTTTGGGAAAAATAAATGCTCCTACACCATGAGCCCTTTTATGCTTGTTGAATTCTTATCAAGGAGCTTTTCTCTTTTTCTGTTCCGGCTTTTCTTTCTTCTTTTGCTGATATTTTCTGGGCTGCCCGAAGCGTACATGTATGGACAAACCCGCTTGTTTCACCACTTTTCAAATGACAATTTTCCACACGGCAGTGTTACTTGTCTGTTACAGGATCGCTATGGCTTTTTATGGATCGGTACTACAGATGGACTGGGTAGGTATGACGGTACAAAACTGATTGAATACCGGCATCTGCCAAAAGATACGACTAGTCTGAGTAATAACTATATCCAATGCCTGTATGAAGACCGTGATGGCTATATCTGGGTGGGTACCAGGGAAGGCATAAATATCTATGATCCGAGACGAGACGCTTTTACTCATGCCAGAGCAAATAATGAGAGCGATGTCAACGAAGCGGATATAGTATTACACATTACTCAGGACCGCTACGGTACTATTTGGTACGGCACATATAATGGTCTCTATAAGAAGAAACCGGGTGAGAAAGGATTAAAAGTGCCTCTGGCCGTTCAGGGGAATGAGGCCTCTACTTTTAAGTTGGTAGTCTGGTATATCTTTGAAGATGATACAGGCCGTTTACTCGTCGGCACAAGCATGGGACTTCTGATTTTTAACGACCCCGATAGCTCTTCATTTATTGCTTATCACAAAAAAGATAGCGTATTTCACGGATTGACCTCAGAACAGGTTTGGACTATAGACCAACAACCTGACGGCACTATCTGGACTGGGACAAACAACGGTTTGTTCGAATTCAGAGACGGGTATTTCCACCGGCGCTTTAAAACACAGTTGGAGGATAATTTTATTCAGGCCGTTTGGATTGACGGCGACAGCATATTATGGGTGGGGACGTTGGATGGTGGCCTGCATGAAATAGATCTTGCCAACGAACAGGTTATACAGCACAAAAACCGGATTGGGGATGAATATTCCATCAGCCTTAACCGGATAGAAGTGATCATGCGTGATCGTACAGGCCTGCTGTGGGTGGGTACAGGTGCCGGCCTGGACAAGACCGCTCCCTGGTTAAACCGGTTCAAGGTGATCCGGCATCAGTCCGATAATCCGAACAGCCTGAGCAACAACATCGTCAAATCCATACATAAAGATAACCGGGGTAACCTTTGGGTGGGTACATACGATGGCCTCAACTTCCTCAGTTCAGCAGATCTGCAGGAAGGCAATTTTAATTTTCATGTTTTCCGCCATCAGACAGGAGATGAATTCTCACTTTCCGCAAACAATATTTTCAGTCTACACGAAGATAGCCGTGGACAACTGTGGATCGCTACTCAAAACGGACTGAATTATACCACCGTCTCTACGGTAGATCATCATCAGCGTTTCAGGCATCTTGACGAGACAGACGGACTACCCAATAGTTTAATTCACGAGATACAGCAGATCGATACCGGCACTTATTGGGTGGCTACAGCAGCTCAAATGGTCAAGATGGAGTTAGATGGATCTCCGGAAGACAATATGAAGATGGAATGGATTGAAAGTAAAGAAAACAGGGAAGGAGGGATCGTTAATTCGATGGTGAACACCCTGCTTCAGGATCGGTTCGGTTATTGGTGGATGGGAACTTTTGACGGCCTTAGTCAGCATCAGATGCGTGAAGGAATGGACTATTTTACTAACTATCAGCATCGGCCCCGGGATAGCTTTGCTTTGAGTGATAATGCCATCCGATGTTTATTCCTTGATAGTCAGGGGCGTACCTGGGTAGGCACCCGGGGAGGCTTAAATCTAATCATCCAGGATCACCCACTGCAACCCGCCCGATTTATTTCTTTTGGCATACAGGATGGATTTCCCAATGATGTGATCAATTTCATGGTAGAAGATAACCGCAATAATCTATGGATCGGAACCCAGGCCGGCCTGGTGGTATTTAACCCCGAAGCTGCATTGGCCGGCACGAACGGTGTTAAAAAAGTGTATGGGAAAAATGATGGACTGGCCTCTGCCAATACGATATTCCGGGCCGTTTTTCAGGATAAGAACGGGACCATCTACCTGGGAACTGCGGATGGGTTGCATATTTTTCATCCCGAAACGCTTTCCGTCAACAAAAACGGCCCGAAGGTAGTTTTTAATGATCTTTCGATCTTCAATAATACGGTTTCACCTAAAGATACCACACAGCATTTTCTGGGCCTTCCCCTACACCTGGCAGGGGAGGTGCATCTTACCTACCGCGAGCAGGTGTTCTCCCTGGGCTTTTCGGCGATTGATTTCACCGCGCCACCGAAAAATCGATACCGTTATCGCATGCTGGGTTTTAATGATGACTGGCTGGAAACGGAAGAGCCTCATACTACCTATACCAATCTGCCTCCCGGCACTTATCGTTTTCAGGTAAAGGCAGCCAATAGTGATGGTGTGTGGAATACCGAGCCTGAAGAATTGCTTATTTTTATCCAGCCTCCGATCTGGCAAACTCCGGCAGCCTATCTTTTCTATTTTCTTTTGATCGCCGGTTTGCTCTATCTGCTTATTCGCCTACGGGTAATAGTCCGTACCAGAGCATTGGAACAAGAATTGAGTATCCAACGTGCCCGTAGTGAAGAAAGGGAAATGCTCCGCAGGAAAAATGCCGCTGATTTTCACGATGAACTGGGGCATCGGCTGACAAAGATATCGCTCTTTCTCTCTTTGGCCGAGCAGCAATTTCCAATGAAGGGTGCAGTAGATTATCTCGCAAAAATAAGAGTTCAGGCAGAAGGTTTGTCATCCGGTATCAGAGACCTGATCTGGACGCTGGACCCTCAACAGGATAGTTTGCTGCAAACACTGATCCGTATCCGTGATTTTGGCGACAGGTTATTTGAATTCGCTCCGGTACATTTCCAGATGGGGGCTATTCAGCCGGAATGGGAAGAACTGCAATTAGCGCCGGATGTCCGTAAAAATGTACTGCTGATCTTTAAGGAGGCCATGCACAACTGCCTGAAATATGCCGAAGCCAGTAATGCTTCTCTGATAATTGAAGAAGGGGAGGAGTGTTTTACTATCGCCTTTTCCGATGATGGCTGTGGAATGACGAACCCTGAGACAAGGGCCGGTTATGGTCTGCAAAATATGAAAAACCGGGCCCGAAAATTGAATGCCCGATTGGAGATCATTTCCGAGACTGATAAAGGCACGACCATTAAACTGGTTCAATTAAGGCTTTTTAATGAAGGCCGGTAGTGTCAGAAAGGGAAACTGCTTTGTTGAATATACCCCATATGGGGGATAAGCTACCCGTCAGAAAATACTTATTTTGAAACCCAAAGGACACTCATTTGCCGGAACGCCCGATACATATAGTTATCATTGAAGACGATGAAGAGATCCGACAGACTCTCGCGCTCATCATTGGAGGTACAAATGGTTTCTTCTGCGCTGCCACCTATCCCAATGCAGAATTGGCCCTGGAAGATCTGGCAGAGCATACAGCCGATGTTTATCTGGTAGATATTGAACTGCCCGGGATATCCGGTATAGAAGCGGTTAGCCGGATCAAGCAGTTCAAACCCAAGGTCGATTGCCTGATGTTGAGCATTCGTCAGGACGATGAAGCCGTTTTTAATTCCATTCGTTCCGGAGCATCCGGTTACCTCTTAAAAGACACACCACCGGCACGCCTTTTACAAGCCATTGAAGAGGTACACCGGGGAGGAGCACCAATGAGTATGCAGATTGCCCGCCGGGTTTTGCAGTCTTTCTATTCTTTTCATCCATCTCCGCTTTCTGAGCGTGAATCGGAGGTTCTGAAATTGCTGAGTGAAGGATTGAACTATCGTTCCATTGCCGGCAAATTGTACCTTTCACCTTACA
>JAGQXH010000567.1 GCA_020436695.1 Lewinella sp.
TCCGAAAAGCTCGGATGATAGTCGTTTCACAAATTGATTAAACTATCTAGATCCGGCAGTCGTGCTCCCGGATATGATAATCAAAATGAAAGATAGTTTTTTTTGGAGAAAATCAATAAAAAGGTGCTAAGAGAACGGAGAGGTGAATGTTGCGCCCCCACTGTATACAAGCTTTTTCATACGCAACATGGATTTGCTTCCGAGAGCTATCCGGGAGCCTGGTTAAAGGTCGACCAATTCTTGATCCTATTTTTTGCTTTCTCTTCCAGCTTGCCTGCTTGACAATCCGTGTTTACCTTTGACATAAGCTGGTGGACTTCGTCTTTTTTGTGGTAAATCAAAGATGAGACTACCAGCCTATTTCTTTTTGGCGACGCTATCGGCTCTTTTGCCGACCTTTTTTAGCTGTAAATTTGGGGTCGATTTATACAACAGCGCCCCGTACAATAAAAGTTGTCGGAAAAAGAATCTATATTTATATCAATTAATTTTCAAATGCGTTATTAACCTGATATGGACCTGCTCATTCTCACCCCCGTTGAAGTAGAATATAAAGCAGTGAGATCCTGCTTTGATCATTTACAGAAAGTGGTGAAAGAAGGCAATATTTATGAAACCGGTCATTTTCAGGGTAAACATCATTTATACTCCATAGTAATCCGGCAGACCGGATCAAAGAACGAGGATATCAGTCTGGCGACCGAAAGGGGCATTCGGCATTTTCAACCGTCTATGGTTTTTTTACTGGGTATTTGTGGAGGTGTAAAAGATGTCCGCCTGGGAGATGTAGTCGTAGCCACTAAAGCTTATGGCTACGAATCGACCAAAGAAACGGATGATGGTCCAGTTGTTCGCCCGGAATCTCTTCCCTACGATGCTGAGCTAATTGAATGGGCCAGACAACTAGCCAGGGAATACAACTGGCAATCGGCCAGAGCGGTTGATCCTTCGGTAAAAGTAGTATTTGCGCCTATTGCCAGTGGCAATAAAGTGATTACCAGCACCTCTTCTTCCGTGTACCAACTGCTGAAGAAGTTCTACAATGATACTGCAGCCGTTGAAATGGAAGCTATTGGGTTTTCCAAAGCAGCCGCTCATTACCCCGGTATCCGGGTGATGAATATCCGGGGGGTATCTGACCTGCTGGATAACAAGTCGCATTCCGATGCCGGAGGCAGTCAGGAGCGGGCAATTGCGCATGCCCTGGCCTTTACCCTGGAATTGCTTGATTTTCTGGATTTTTCTCAATTGAAAATATATACCGTGAACGCAAAAATACTGGCTCAAAAGTTAGAACAACTGGTATTCCCGAAAATGAAAGAATTGGTGACAATGGGAGAAGAATCTGCCAGCCATTCTTCCCAACTGACGGAAACTATCTGGGAATACGTCAAAGAACTCCTGACCGACGAACTCGCAGAACTGGAAGATAATATCGATGATCCCGAAATCATTGAGGAAATACAATGGTCGGTGCGTTCGAAATTGCGGCAGTCCCTCAAAAAGAATGAGGTCTTACACCTGCAAATGAGCCGTTTGATGGAAGCCGCCGCACAACAATTGAGGCCGGAATCAGTCGTGATCTCCAATAGTAAAAATATAGTGCAGGGCAGTACTATCCATGCCGGGGGTAACGTCAAGATCGGCGACGAGTACATCGGCCAGCAGATCAACAACACCGGCGGGATCAAGAACCAGGTGAATATCAATGAGAATAAAGGGGATCTCAATTTCGACTAATATGGAATCAGCAGCAGAGAATATTAAAAAATTAGTTGCTGCCAATCAACTGGCTGCGGCGACGGACCTTTTACGCTCGTTAGTCGTGAAACAAAATGCTGATCTTGAACCGGATGTGATCAATTTACAAAGACGCCTCTCCGCCATCGCACATGACAGCATCACTGGTCAGCAATCAATTGAAGATCGTGATATAGCGTACAACCGGATCGGGAAGAATATTGTGCAATTGTTGGGCCAGGTGCTCAGGCATAGCCCGGAGCCGCCGGAGCCATCAGAAGATACTTCATCGCCCCGTCAGCAGGGACCGAAAAATGTGATCAATATCCATAAGAATTATGGGGATCTGAATATTAGCTAATCTATATGAAATTCCCCCGCCTACTCCAACTTCTAAAAAAGCTAATGGTTGAATTTTTTTCAAAGAAACATGAGTCATCCCGAATTTTCAGAATAGGATCAAGGCCTCAGGGAGAAATCTCTGATTAACGTTGATAATCAGCCAGTTGTCGGTTTCCCAAAAGATAGCATACTGATTTTTAATCACTTATGGTTCTGTTTAAAAATACGGGATGACTCACGATAATTGACCATTTGTGGTAATTATTTCAACACCTCCAAGCTCTTCACCTCCTTCCGCTTCAGATACTTTTTCATAGCGGGTGAATAACAGGAAATTTCCTGGTAGCTGACCTTTACCGGCTTACCTTTGGCCATTTCCAGCTGGTCAGCACCATCGAATTCTCCAAGCCAGAGTAATCGGTAGCTGGTACCGTCATCTCCTTCTATGATCAAAAAGGCGAAGTCATCTCCTTCCACCCCTTTGAATGTACCAGATATCTGCATACCGGCAGCGGGTTCAGTCGTGCCCTGCTGAGCGGTGGCCATTTTCATCATCAGGTTTGGGCATTTGCCCAACATACGGGTACCGATCTGTTCGCCGAATTTCTGCATGGCGGCCTGGTCGGTATAATCCAGTTTCAACTCACTCATGGCATTCGGCCGTTTTCCCAGGCTTTCCATCATACACATTCCCAGTTCCATGTTAACCTGATCGGTAGAAAGTGCGCTTACATCTTTTTTGCCAAAGCAATCACAGGTTTCCTGAGCTATGGCATCCAGCAATTCATCACTCTGAGCCTGAAGGGAAGTGCCGACCGTTGTAACACACAGTAATACAATGAAAGTTTTCAACATCTTCATAAGGTTTAATTTTAAGACGATCTGAAAATACAGGTGGGTTGTACTCCTGGGCACCAACTCCATTTTCAAGCCATCTCGTTTAAAAGAATTGCGAAGTTAAGGAAGTTACCGGACGATCCGGCGTTTTTTATTACCTCAACATGCCCCGGCTGATAACAAAAAGCCCCGGCCGAAACGATCGACCTGGGCTTTTCATGCTGGATTCAGGCAGGCTTAACTACCGAAATCGTCAAACGCAATGTTCTCTTCGGGCACACCCAGCTCGTCGAGCATTTTCAGGGCAGCCTGCAACATCATCGGCGGTCCGCAGAGATAGTACTCCACCTCTTCCGGCTCCGGATGGTTCTTCAGGTATTCTTCGTACAATACCTGATGGATAAATCCGGTGAAACCGTCACCTTGCTTATCACTGATATCTTTCTTCACTTTCCAGTTGTCCTCTTCCGTGGCATTGGAAAGCGCAATGTAATAGTTGAAGTTATCAAAATCTTTCTCGATATCACGGAAGTCTTCCGTGTAAAACAACTCTCGCACCGAACGGCCGCCGTACCAGTAGGATACTTTGCGATCTTTGGTTTTCAGCGTATGGAACAGGTGGAAGATATGAGAGCGCAAAGGAGCCATACCGGCACCACCACCGATATAAACCATTTCCTTCTTGGTCGGCTTAATGAAAAATTCACCGTACGGACCAGAGACGGTTACTTTGTCGCCAGGATGACGGGTAAATACGTAAGAAGAGCACACTCCCGGATTCACCTCCATCCACTTGTTGGTCTTACGATCCCAGGGCGGGGTAGCGATACGAATATTCAACATCACGATGTTACCTTCAGCCGGGTGATTAGCCATGGAGTAGGCACGGAACTGCTCCTCGTCGTTTTTCATCGAAAGATCCCACATCTTGTACTGATCCCATTCCGGCTGGAATTCATCCGGTTTTTTACCCATTCGCGGGTGAGCAGTAATATCAATGTTCTTGAAATCACAAGTTATAACCGGTACATCGATCTGGATGTAGCCACCACTTTCGAAGTCGAGGCTTTCTCCTTCCGGAAGCTTCACCACAAATTCTTTGATGAAGGTAGCTACGTTGTAGTTGGAAACCACCTCACATTCCCACTTCTTGATACCGAAGATCTCTTCCGGGATACGGATCTCCATATCCTGGCGCACTTTCACCTGACAAGCCAGGCGCTTGTTCTCGGCAACTTCACGACGGGTAAGGTGGTTCAGTTCGGTAGGCAATACATCGCCACCACCGGCATCGACATGACACTCGCACATGGCACAGGTGCCACCACCACCACAGGCAGAAGGCAAAAACACATTCTTATCACCCAGAGCAGACAACAATGAGCTACCGGGATTGACCATCAACGGATTCTCAGTGTCTCCGTTGATCACGATCTTCACTTCGCCTTGCGGCACCAATCGCTTACGCGCTGAGATCAACATCAGTGACAGCAGCAAAATAACCGATACGAAAACCAGGACTGCAAATAAAATTATCATGAATTCTTTGTTTAACGGCAACCGATACCAGCGCTCTGTTTATCGGTATTCCGAAAATTTAGAATATTTTTCTCTAAATTACAATTCACCTATTCCTATTGACCTCCCGCCAGTAAAGCAGGGTCAATACCCATCAAACTCATAAAGGCCAGGCCCATCAATCCGGTCAGGATGAATGCCATACCCAGGCCTCGCAGCGGTGCCGGCACATTGGAATATTGGATCTTTTCCCGGATAGCGGCAATGGCTACGATAGCCAGGAACCAGCCGAAACCACCTCCAAGACCGAAAGCAACCGTCTCCGTGAAGTTGTACTCCCGGGCGATCATGAACAGCGAACCACCGAGAATGGCACAGTTTACCGTGATCAGCGGCAGGAAGATACCCAGAGCTGCATATAGAGCCGGAGAGACCTTTTCTACTACCATTTCTACCAGCTGTACCATGGAGGCGATCACCGCGATAAAAAGGATGAAACGCAGGAAGGTCAGATCCATCCCAAACATCCCGTTCTCACTCAGCAGGTATTCGTTGATCAGCCAGTTGATCGGCATGGTGATAGACAGTACGAAGATAACGGCCAAACCCAGACCAACCGCTGTTTTCAAAGACTTGGAAACAGCCAGATAAGAACACATACCCAGGAAGTAAGCCAGGACCATGTTCTCGATGAAAGCGGATTTGATGAATATATTGATGAAATCCATTTTGCTTGCTTTGTATAGTGAATAATCGAAACCCTTGCAGAAGGATCTCAATCCTAGCTGACGTCGACCAGTTTTTTGTTGTAAGAACGCTGTACCCAGATCAGGATACCGATGATAAACATAGCTGCAGCCGACATCACCATCAGGTTATTGTTGGTGTACCAGCCGAACAAAGTGCTATTGGTCGTATTGATCAGATAATTATCGGCCGGGCCGATGATATTGATGGCAATACCACTACCGGCAAATAAACTTCCCTTGCCGAAGATTTCGCGGATCAGCCCCACGATCACCAGAATAGCACCGTAACCAAGACCGTTTCCAATGCCGTCCAGGAAAGAACGCCAGGGTTTATTGGCCATAGCGAATGCTTCCAGACGTCCCATTACGATACAGTTGGTGATGATCAGACCGATATAAACCGACAATTGCTTGTAGATCGGATAGTTCATTGCTTTCAGCGTCAGCTCCACCATGGTTACCAGGAAGGCAATGATCACCAGTTGGACGATCATACGCACCTGCTTGGGAATATAATTCCTCAGCATGGAGGTAAACAGGTTAGAGAAGGCAGTAACGAAGGTCACCGCGATAGCCATCACGATAGCAGGAT
>JAGQXH010000568.1 GCA_020436695.1 Lewinella sp.
GCCGCAGTCCTTTTTCTCGTCAGTGCTTTCCCATCAAGGATAGCCCTGGTTTGCCCGGTGACTGCATCCAACAATAGATAATTGCCCTGCACAGCCGGTAGTTCCAATGCACCGTTTCCCGGATTGATGGTCACCAGTTTGATCCCCACGTCTTTGCCGTGTTGCCAGGCCGGCATGACCAGCAAAGTGGCGTCTCTGTTCGCCGGGTTGGACCCGAAGGAATAATGTAGGCGATCCGGGATCTCTATGGCATCATCGGCAAAGGCCTGTCGGAGGAGTTCGATCAGATCGGGATAATTATTATATCGGTCAATAAAAGTCGCGGAAATAAAGGTGGGTGGCATGGGTGAATTACTTAAAAAAGAAGCCATACGGCCGAAACAACTTCTGAAAGATTGCCTGCTGCACCACCATAAAATCACCACTGCTACTCAATACACTATATCGTTCGACTACATCCCCTGATGGTATCGGCACACCGGTTTCCGGATTGATCGGTATTTTAGGGTATCGCGGGTAGAAATCTGCCTGCTGTACGTTGCCATCCCTGGTCTTCAGCTGTATCGTGCAAAAAGGCAACTGTTCCCTTAAGGAGTCACGTTGGGGATTGTCATTTTGAAATGTTTCGGCGAAAATTCCTTCAAATTCCGTTAAGTAAGTTTCCACGGCGCCTTCCTGTTCCAGGCGGTTGATCGTTGGTGTGATCTCATAAAACGGAAGTACCTTCCAGTCACCATCCTGGCGCAGGATACGGAAAGACTGGTTCTTTTGCTGTGGATACTCTACTCCAACTTCAGCTATATCACTGATATCAGCCCGAAAAACAGATTTGTCTCGCCATTCATCTCCCCTCAGATTGTAGCGGTAGCGCAGATTACCGGTCCAACCCGGAATATGCGCCACATAAGGCTGGTCAAAACCTTCGCGAATAATGAAGGTGCCCGTTTCGTCCTGAGTAGTACCGCCCAGATAGTAAGCCATGATCTGGCGCTCCCTACGATCATAGATCTCCACTTTCAGACCATTCGTAGCCAGGCTTTTTACCATGTTGGGCACCATGGCTTCCGGGGGTTTGAAATCCATTTCGATCCGGCTGATCGCATCCAGCAAATTATCCACGGCATTGTCGTAAGCCCGATACTGACCATTGACCACCCAATGATCCTTGCGCCGTTCCAGGGTGGTTTGCGTCCCTTCCCGGTCGGCAATAAAGATCTTTCCGATATCCTCCGGATCTACCTTGAAGGTCCGTTCTGCTTTTAAAAGAGAGGTTTTATCGGGTGTTCCTCCATAGAAATACCAGCCGGTAAAACCGGCCAGTACGAGAAAAACGATCAGTAAAATTATGGTACGATTCATAAGTATCCGTTGATCGGTAGCCAGTGCCGTCATTAAATGCCCACCGTAAACCAGGCACCGAGCATCGTTCTAACTGTATTTTCTTTTACGCCACCAGTTGTAAGCAAAGCCAAACAGCAGCAAAAAGACAAGCGGCAGGACCAGATTAATCACTTGCCATTTTACCTTTTGCGTTTCCGCCTTCATGCGATCCAACAGGCGCAGTTTCACTTCTTTTCCTCTGGCCTCGAATACGCCGTGTTCATTTACCAGATATTCTACACAATTGATCAGAAAATCTTTATTACCCGTGAAGGTATAGCCCTTTCCGTTGCCTTCATATGGACTGAAACCCAGAGGCAGAACTTTTCCATTGTTATAATTCACCTCATTGCGCGCTATATCGCCGTCGGCCACTACGATCATAGCTGTTGGTTCGGAATGGTCCCGGATCTCAATGTTCAATTGTTTCATACCCTCCTGCATTTCGGCACTCATCCGGTTGGCGTAAAAGGACGGAAATTCTCCCTCGATCAACATAGCCAATGGCTGAGGCAACTTCTGAAAAGCTTCTTTTCGCAGCGGTTCGCGCAAAAAGGCAAAATCCATCTCCACCGGCAGGCGTTGGTACATGGAGTTTTCGGAAGATTGCAATAACAGCGTACGTTCCAGTCCGGGAGCCAGTTGCACGTCCATATCCAATCCACTCGGATATTTCAGATTGATCAGCCCCAGCCCTTTGGTGATCGGATGGGCGATATTCAGCCCCAGCCCTTTGGTGATCGGATGGGCGATATTCGGCACCAGCACCGGGAAATAAGGATATTTAAACAGACGGGGCGGCGTACCCTGCGCGCCCATAGTCAGGGCAATGCTGGAACACTGATAATCCAATACAAAATCGTCCTGAAAGCGAATACCGTATTTAAACCAAAGATCATCTAATTGAAGATCGTAAGGCGCCGGATAAAAACGCTGTTTCCGCATAAGTGTATCCAGATCCATGGCCACGTGATCGATCATCCAAAGCACTTTACCTCCACTCATCACGTACTGATCGATCTTGAATTTGTCGCGGTCAGAAAATGCCGACCTGGGTTTGGCTACGACCAATAGTTTCACCAGATCTGAGGGTATGGTAATGACACTATCCAGATGAATGCGATCAATGTTGTAGAAACTCTGCAAACTGGTTTGCAGATCAAAGGTCTGTAGAGAATCGAGTTCGCCGTGACCTTCCGTAAACAGGATATACTGGCGATCATTGGCCGTCTGCGTGATCTTTTGGATGGCATTGGCCAGTTTATATTCCAGTTGGCTGATAGATATTTCCAATCGCTCACTCTCCGTGGCGGCACCCGGTATGTTCTCATCTAGCAGATCAACCGGGAACACCCGATTCCCGTAACGCACTATAGCGAAGGGATAAACGACCTGAGCGGCATCAGTTGTCTCGAAAAATGTAGGCTCTAACTCCCATTCCGCCAACTGCTGCTTCAGCGCATTGAGCTGTTCGCCGTTTCCGCCCGAGGGATCTTCAAAATCGAATTCGATATAAGGCGAGACCGAACGAAAGTCTTCCAGCATTTCCAGTGTGGAGCGTTGTAGTTGCTTCAAAGGGGCCGGGAAATCGCCTTCCAGCAATACCTTAACAAAGACGATATCATTTATGTCTTCCAGCATGGCCTTAGTGGCCGGGCTGAGCGTAAAACGCTTCTCCTCCGTAAGATCAATATTGGCATACAGCCCCCGGCCGCCAATGCGTACATTTACCAGGATGTTCAGCAGGATCACAATGCCGGCAAAAAGAGCCAGCTGGATCAATGCCTGTGTTTTTTTGTTTTTCGGGCCATTCATGTTTTCTACCATTTTCTCCTTCCCAAAGAAGCCACTGTCATCACAATGAACAAGGCCGTTACGGATATAAAATACACCAGATCACGGGTATCGATCAGTCCACGGCTAATGGATTCGTAGTGGTAATCGATACCCAGCATTTGTACGATATCATCCGATTTGCCGAAAAATACCGGCAACTGGCTGAAATAGTAAAACCCGTAGTGCAAAATGAAGCACAAAAAGGTAGCCAGAACAAAGGAAACGATCTGGTTGCTGGTCAGACTGGAAGCAAATACGCCGATGGATACAAAAATAGCCGACAAAAATACCAGTCCGAAATAAGAGCCGGCAATAGCTCCACTATCAAGATTACCAACAGGGTTTCCCAATCGATAAACCGTAAGATAATACAACAGCGTCGGTAAGAGGGCAAAGACCACCAGGGCCAGACAGGCCAGGAATTTGCCCATCACAATATCCAGATCGCTGAGTGGCCGGGTAGTCAGCAATTCGATCGTACCATTCTGCTGCTCTTCGGCGAAGGAGCGCATGGTCACCGCCGGGATCAGGAACAGGAACACCAGCGGCGCCATCAGGAACAACTGGTCCAGTGTGGCATAATCATAATCCAGCAAACTGGTATCCGGAAAAACAAAAAGGACCAAACCGAGAATGGTGAGAAAAACCCCAATGACGACATATCCGATCAGCGAACTGAAAAAGGTGTTGATCTCCTTAAAAAAGACGCTTGTCATAATTACTGGCGATTGATGTATACCGGGTGCCGGTCATCGTAAATTAAAATGCTGCGGTACAACTGCTCTTCCTCCTTATCCGATCCGATCTCCCGGATAGCCTGCGTCAGTTGAGCATCCTCCTGTACCCAGGCCAGCAGATTGTCCCGGTTAAATATCCGCACCTCCCCTGTATCGAATCGCAACATCATTTTATTGTCTACCCGCTCCATATTCCGGACTTTTGCCCGGCGAAACGGTTTTCCGTTAAGTGGATTGTAGGCTTTTACCTCCACATATTTGGGCTCATCCGTTTCAAAAGTAAAATAACAAATCGCTCCTCTGACCTTCAGCTTGGCAAAAGTAGCAAAACCCGCCTCCTCACCTTTACCCGTCAGTCGGATATAGGGCACACCATCCAAACAAATGCCCCAGACGCGGGTAAGATCGATCTCAACCGCACTGGAATCGCGTTTGAAAGCCAGATAATCCGACTTGGTGAGGCCGGTCTCATCATTAGTTACCAGCCGGCCTTCCAGCTGACCGATCGGATGATCGGGAGTATCACTCTGAAAAGCGGAATAAGTGAGATAAAGTCCGTCTTGAAATTTATAGTCGCGGTTGAGAAAATTTGCCGCTGCCTGGCTGAAAGCAGAACCACTTACCAAGACGAAAAAACATAGTATGTTGATGTAGATCTTCAAAGCATTAGTTGTTATTAGCAGAATCAGTCGTCAGGCGTCGGAATACATCCTCCACACTGATCGCTTCTCTATGGAGTTCCAATAAGCTGAGTTGGTTGTCTACCGCAAAGGAAAAAACAGCTTCTCTGATATCATTTTGTTTATTGGAGGTCAACTGCCAGCGATTTCCCTTCAGCTCGGTCGCCGACTTTACCCCTTTGATCTTCGTTAATTGCTCCCGGTCTACTTTTTGCTTGAACTCAACGGTAATGATCACTTCCCCCTCCAATCTGCTTTGCAGGCGTTCAATCGGATCATTGGCCACCATTTTCCCCTGATTGATGATCAGCACCCGATCACAGATAGCCTGTACTTCCTGCATGATATGCGTACTGAAGATCACCGTTTTCTCTGTGCCGATCTGTTTAATGAGTTCCCGGATGTCTACCAACTGATTGGGATCAAGCCCCGAAGTCGGCTCATCCAGTATCAATACTTCAGGATCATGGATCATGGCCTGAGCCAAACCTACCCTCTGGCGATAACCCTTAGAAAGCGTACCGATTAGTTTTCCCTGCTCTCTTCCCAGTCCCGTCATTTCGATCATTTCCTCGATACGGGCAGCAGGATTGCTTATTTTATGCACTCTGGCAATAAATTGCAGATACTCCCGCACATACATTTCCTTATACAGCGGGTTGTGCTCCGGTAAGTATCCTATGTTCCGGCGAACAGCAATGGGGTCTTCCGTCACATCGTGCCCGCATACGCTGGCCTGCCCCGCCGTCTGCGGGATGTAACAGGTCAGGATCTTCATGGTAGTGGTCTTACCGGCGCCGTTCGGCCCCAGGAACCCCAGGATCTCCCCTCGCTTCGCCTGGAAGCTCAGATCATCAACCGCCTTTTGTGTACCGTATATTTTACTCAGGTTGGATACTTCTACTGACATCTTTTTCCGATTCTTAGTAGTTTGCGGAAATAAATGAACGTCAGGCAAAGCTACGAAATTTCGTTGCAGAACGATCAGTTTTGTAATAGTTGCCTATCGGGTGATGGGTTCAAACGATAGTGATCTAACAGCATTTGGGCAATTCTCCTTTTATTTTTCCAGAATGATGGCCGTGCTGGCTGGTATCGTTATAGTGCTGTTCAATGTTCGTCCAAAGCCTGCTTC
>JAGQXH010000569.1 GCA_020436695.1 Lewinella sp.
GTTACCTGCTTATTTCAGATACATCAGAGATAACTGGTTCAATTTATTTATTGTGGTATTGATCCTTCATCTGATGTTTCAGAAAGACATTACTATCCGTTTTCAATTGCACGATAGGGAAGCGATAACGGCTGCTGTTCCTGCTCAACCTAGCCCGCAGCAGACATCAGCTCAGGTGTTACCAACCAGTCTACCAATCGAGTCGGAAAGCAATGATCGGAAAGACAAACGGCTGGCCAACACTTTTTCCAATCTGACTTTTATTCTCAACTCTAATTACGCCAAGCAAAAAAATGTCCCGATCGAGATCGTTGAAGAAAAGCTGAACAATTGTTTGGCCTATGTGCAGCATTACTACGGGGAGGCACAGATCGCCATGCGTGAATATGGTATTCCGGCCAGCATCACGCTGGCACAGGGACTACTTGAATCCAATGCTGGAGCGAGCCGATTAGCCCGTGAATCGAACAACCATTTTGGTATCAAGTGCCGTAGCAAATGTCGGGGTTGTACCTGCCGTAATTATACTGATGATGACATCTATGATATGTTCCGGGTATTCACCCGGCCGTTGGAAAGTTACCGGGAACATTCTGTACTGCTTACCAGTAAGCGTTATCGCCACTTGAACAAATTGGGCCGGACAAATTATCAGGCCTGGGCCCACGGTTTGAAAAGAGCGGGCTATGCCACGGATAAAAGATATGCAGAAAAGCTGATCCGTATCATTGAGACTTTGGGCTTGGATCGATATGACAGTTAGTTCCGACAAATTTCGTAACTTTCCCAGAACAAAACAGAAAAGTTACACCATGCCTAGGTCTCGTCGTAATTTCATCCGCAAGATGGGTGCCGCATTGATCGGCGCCGGTTTCACCGGAAACGTAACACTCGCACAAAATTCAGAATCCATTCCACTGGCGCAATTGCTTTCTTCCTCCTATGGTCCCAATGATAAGATCCGTCTCGGGGCTATCGGTATGGGCATCATGGGGTTCAGCAACTGTCGCACAGCGCTGAGCATTCCGGGGGTGGAACTGGTCGCTACCTGTGATCTGTACGATGGTCGCTTACAACATAGTAAAGAAGTATTTGGTGATCACCTTTTTACGACGCGGGATTATCGGGAGATCATCGCCCGGGATGATATCGACGCTGTGATCATTGCAACCAGTGATCACTGGCACGATCATATCGCTATCGCTGCCATGAAAGCCGGTAAGCACGTGTACTGCGAAAAACCGATGGTGCATCATCTGGACGAAGGCCACGCCGTGATCCAGGCCCAGAAAGATACCGGTATGGTCTTTCAGGTGGGCAGTCAGCGGGTAAGTTCTATTGTTTACCACAAAGCGAGAGAACTGATGGCCGATGGGATAATCGGCGATCTGGTATTGGTAGAGGTCTGGTATGATCGTCATTCAGCCTTGGGGGCCTGGCAATATTCCATTCCGCCTGATGCTTCTCCGAAGACCATTGACTGGGATACCTTCCTGGGCGATGCACCGAAAGTACCTTTCGATAAGGTCCGCTTTTTCCGCTGGCGCAATTATCAGGATTACGGTACCGCAGTGGCTGGTGACCTTTTCGTGCATCTATTCTCCGGAGTACATACTATTCTGGATTCTCATGGACCTAATCGCATTTATGCCAGTGGCGGCCTGCGCTATTGGAAAGACGGCCGGGATGTGCCCGATATCATCCTGGGCATTTACGACTATCCGGAAACGGATACTCATCCGGCCTTTAACCTGCAGTTGCGTTCCAATTTTGTAGATGGCGGTGGTGGCGGTTCCATGTTCCGCTTCGTAGGTTCGGAAGGAATCATGGAAATGAACGGTCGCTCTATTTCGGTAAGACGTCGGACATTACCCACTGCCCCGGGTTATGGTGGCTGGGATTCATTCGGTACCTTTACGGAAGCTACGCAAAAGGCCTATAAAGAATGGTATGAAGCCCATTATCCGGACACCCCCCGTATGTCCGAACCTTCTGAACTGAAATACGAAGCCCCACAGGGTTACAGTGATTCAGTGGATCACTGGGCTACATTCCTTGCCGGGATCCGCAACAATCATCCCATTATTGAAGATGCCTCTTTTGGCCTGCGGGCTGCAGGTCCTTCTCTGGCTTCCAATATGAGTTATTTCCAACAACAGGTGATCAATTGGGATCCGGAGCGGATGATCGTGAAAGTAGACGGCTAAACCAAGGTGTGGCAGACCTCACAAAGATCTGCCATACCTGCTAAAAAGATCCATTAGCGTTAAAACGAAGCTCCACTTACATCTCGGAACAATCTCCAATAACGAGCTGAACATTCACCATGCAACCTAAGAACACCCATATTCTATTATGGCTTTTGGCGGCAGTACCAATGGTGCTCCTAACGCCGTCTTGTCGCAATGTCTCTTCGCAAGATCTGGTCGATTTTAACTTTGATATCCGACCGGTTCTTTCCGATAAATGTTTTAAATGCCACGGTCCGGATGCCAACCAGCGCAAGGCGGGCCTTCGACTGGATACGGAAGAAGGAGCTTATGCCGCGCTCAAAGATGATCCGAATCAGTTTGTGATCGTTCCCGGCGATCTTGATCAGTCTGTCTTGTATCACAGGATCATTACCACCGATTCTACCAATATGATGCCGCCTCCGGAATCCAATCTGGCACTGACGGAAGCAGAAATTGAGTTGTTCAGGCGTTGGATCGAACAGGGCGCTGAATATCGTCCGCATTGGGCTTTCATCCCTCCTGAATCCACGGATCTACCCGAAGTTGCAGAAAAGGATTGGCCCGTTTCGGATCTGGATTATTATGTATTGGCTAAAATGGAGGCACAGGGGTTGGAACCTAATCCGGAAGCTGATCCGGCCCATCTGCTGAAACGCTTGGCATTCGACCTGACGGGTTTACCTCCCTCACTGGATCTACAGGAACGATTTCTGGCCGATCCTTCCCCCAAGGCTTATGAAAAGGTAGTTGATGAACTGCTTGCCAGCCCGCACTACGGAGAAAAAATGGCTCTCTATTGGCTGGATGTAGCGCGCTATGCCGACTCACACGGCTATCAGGACGACGGATTGCGTACCATGTGGCCATGGAGGGATTGGGTGATCCATGCTTTTAACGAAAATTATTCTTATGATCGCTTTCTCACCTGGCAACTGGCCGGAGATCTGATCCCAAATGCCACCAAGGAGACCAAATTAGCTACAGGGTTTAACCGCAATCACAAGATCACGCAGGAAGGAGGAGTGATCGATGAGGAATACCGGATCGAGTATGTGACTGATCGAACCAATACTTTTGGCAAGGCTTTCCTGGGACTGACATTTGAATGTGCAAAATGCCATGATCATAAATATGATCCCATTTCGCAACGGGATTACTACAGCACCTTTGCTTTTTTCGACCAGGTTCCGGAGAAAGGTATTTTCGGTACGATCGATGCGTCTTTTGCCGATCCGCCCAATATGGAAATCACGAATGAAGATGTGGAGGGGATACTGAACTTTGTCAATAAGACCGATACGGCCAAACTTGAGGTTATGATCATGCAGGATTCTGCGGGCATGCGGGTAACACAGGTGCTGGATCGGGGGCTTTATGACGCCAAAACAGACACCGTTACACCAGCACTTCCGGTCGCGATCCTGCCCTTTGATACCAGCCAATATCCAGCAAATCGCTTGGGGCTGGCAAAGTGGCTGCTCGATGAAGATAATCCGTTGACTGCCAGGGTTTTTGTCAATCGCATTTGGCAGGAGGTATTCGGACGGGGTATTGTCAAGACTTCCGGTGACTTCGGCATGCAGGGAGAATTGCCAACCAATCTGGCCTTGCTCGATTGGCTGGCCATTGATTTCAGGGAAAACGGCTGGGATGTAAAGCGGCTGATGAAGCAGATAATGATGTCATCTACCTACCGACAGTCAGCGGTAGCCGGCCCGGAAAAGCTTGAAAAAGACCCTGAGAATATTTATCTGTCCCGGGCACCACGGCTTCGTTTACCCGCAGAAAATGTTCGCGATCTTGTGTTGGCCAGTAGCGGCCTGCTGAATGAAACGGTCGGTGGGCCGAGCGTAAAAACCTACCAGCCGGATGGTATTTGGGAAGTGGCCACTTCCGGCCGTGGTTCTCTGGCCAATTATTCACAGGATCACGGTGATGACCTCTATCGACGTGGTATGTATCAGTTTATTAAACGCACCGTTCCGCCGCCGGTTATGCTGATGTTTGATGCTTCCAACAGGGATCAATGTGAAGTCCGCAGACTGCGTACCAATACGCCCTTACAAGCCCTGGTAATGATGAATGATCCACATGTATTGGAGGGAGCCCGCGTCATGGCTGAGCACTTAATGGCCGAACCGGGGGATGTTACGGATAAGATCACGAAGGCTTTTCAACTAATCATTTGCCGGGAGCCGGATGCTGACGAATTACAGATCCTGGAAGGTCACTTCCGGGAAGAGAGCGAGTTGTTTGCAGCCGATCCGGCAAATGCAGCGGCGATTCTAAGATCCGGAGAGTTTCCCCGGGCTACCGTTGAGAATGTCACTACCCTGGCCGCACTGATGCAGGTGGTGCATACCATTTATAATATGGAGGAAGCACTCATGAAAACTTGATCATTCGGTATTGGGTATTCGGTTCTTGGGTAGTATCTGGGAAGGACCGCTCAAATTTTAAATCAGGATAAATAAAAGGGCATGGATAAGGAATTTTTTGAAAATCGCTTAAATATAAACCGCCGTCAATTTTTCGGCAAATTGAGTCTGGGAGTGGGAAGTGTTGCATTAGGATCATTGCTGGTACCCGATCTTTTTTCCGGAGACGGAGCATCCGGACCGGAATTACCACTGGGCCTACCGCATTTCGCACCGAAGGCCAAAAGAGTGATCTACCTTTTTCAGAATGGTGCGCCGAGCCAGTTGGAAAGCTTCGATTATAAACCCAAACTACGGGAAATGCATGGAGAGGACCTTCCCGAGTCCGTGCGACAGGGACAGCGGCTGACCGGTATGACTTCCGGTCAGAAACGTTTTCCCCTGGTAGGCTCAAAGTTTGATTTTCAGCAACACGGCACTTCCGGAGCCTGGGTCAGTGAGCTTTTCCCCCACACGGCCAAGGTGGTGGATGACTTGTGCTTTATCAAGACTATGCACACTGAAGCGATCAATCATGATCCGGCTTTGACCTTCATGCAAACCGGTGCACAACAGGGTAATCGGCCTAGTATGGGTGCCTGGTTGAGTTATGGACTGGGCAGTGAAAACCGGAACCTGCCGGCCTTCTGTGTCCTGTTGTCGCGAGGTCCGGGAAATGGTCAGGGCGTGTATTCCAAGCTATGGACCAACGGTTTCTTGGATAGTATTCATCAGGGCGTCCAGTTCAGTAACAGTGAAGACCCCGTACTGTACCTGGGGAATCCGGCCGGCCGCGACAAGGCCAGTCGCCGGCGTATGCTGGATAAACTGGCGGAGCTCAACTCCAAGAATTTCGACAACTTCGGTGATCCCGAGATCAACACCAAGATCCAGCAGTACGAAATGGCCTACCGGATGCAAACGAGCGTCCCGGACGCCACCGACCTGTCCGACGAATCGGACGCCACCTTCGAGCTCTACGGGCCCGACAGCCGCAAGCCCGGCACCTTTGCCGCCAACTGCCTGCTCGCGCGCCGGCTGGCCGAGCGCGGGGTGCGTTTTATCCAGCTCTACCACCAAGGCTGGGACCACCACGGCGGTTTGCCGGGGGGCCT
>JAGQXH010000056.1 GCA_020436695.1 Lewinella sp.
CCCTTTCGGGCGGGTGATCACCGTCTCTTACTTTTCACTGATCCGTATCGATAACTACGAAGTACAAACCAGTTCCGCTGTGGCCCGTAAAGCCGAATGGCATTCCGTATCTGAGGTTAACAATTTACCTTTCGACCACCAGGAGATCCTCGAAGCTTGTTTTCAACGCCTGAAGTGGATGGTGCGTTACCGGCCCGTCGGCTTTGAACTGTTGCCGAGTAAATTTACCCTCACTGAACTCCAGCACCTGTACGAAGCCATTCTGGAAACAGAACTGGAAAAACGCAACTTCCGCAAAAAGATCCTTTCCATGAACCTGCTGATCGATCTGGATGAAACGCAGGAAGGGGTGGCTCACCGGCCCGCCCGCCTTTACAAGTTCGACAAGGAAAAATACGAGCAGTTGTTGGCCGAAGGATTCAATTTTGAGTTGAAAGAAGGGAAGAAGAAGATGGAAGGGGCATTATAGGTTCGGTGCCTGGTTCTCGATGCTGGGTATTCGGTTTGTGCGACTAAGCCACAGTGACATTGCTGAATTTCGCTCATAAAGCATTATCTTCCCTATCTATTTGGTTAGCCGGCAACGCTTCAAACCACCGGGACTCGCCTTATCTGTCTCAAAGCTTTATTAAAATTTAAAAATAAAATTTGGCAATAAATAGCTATTTGCCAATTTTGTGCAACCTTTTGTCGGTGATGAAAAAGGAAAAATCCTGTATTGTTTTTATCTTCCCAATGATCGAAAAACTACGGAGCAGGATTCTCACCCTCAGAAGAAAAAAAGAGCAGCGCATTATTGCGTTTTGAGGCGAGAGAACGAAAAGACCAAGATCTATGGATAGTGAGCAATTGCTGTGGGAGGACTTTCGGAAAGGGAGTGAAAAGGCCTTCGAGCAATTATATGCTAAGTTTTATCATGTGCTCTTTGATTACGCCGTTCGGTTTAGTCCGGATAAGGCACTGGTAAAGGATTGCATACAGGAACTATTTATTGAGATCTGGGAGAAAAGACGCCACATAGCCCAGGTCAGCTCAGTTAAAGGATATTTGTTTGTTTCCATCAGAAGAAAGATTTTTCGAAAACTGGCCACAAAAGAAAATCAACCGCAGCACATAGATTCCGAATACCAGTTTACGGTGGTCCCGCCGCATGATGCTGTTTTGATCCGGAATGAACAACATCGCCAACAAACGGCATTACTGGAAAAGCACGTCAGCAATCTGTCTCCCCGGCAAAAAGAAGTTATTTTCCTTAAATTTCACGGCGACCTTTCTTACCAGGAGATCTCGGAGATCATGGAATTGAAGGATCCCCGCTATGCCCGTCAGATCATCTATCGCATTCTGGATAAATTACGGGAAGTGATGAAGATCAGCTAGCGCATCTCAAGGTTCCTTAAAATTAGGTTCTTATACCTCTATTTTAGCACGAAGTGCCCCACCTCAAAAAATAATTCAGATTTTTTTTATTTTTTTTGAATACATTTTCGCCATCTCTGCCTCTCTATTATAAAACCACACAGTCTTCCAACGCATATGAACTATAGCGGTTATACAGTAAATGATCTTGTTACGGATGAAAGCTTCCGCCGGTGGGTGTTGCAACCCCAGGATGAAGATGTCCGTTTTTGGGAAGACTGGACGGCAGCACATCCCGAAATGCGGGATGTCATCGAAGAGGCCCGGCAATTGGTTGAGATTTTGGTATTCCCGGAAGTGGCCGTACCTCTGGATGCGGATTTTGCCGACATCAAGAACCGGATACAGACCGGTGCAACGATCCGACCAATACAACGTCCACTCTGGTATCGTTTCCGCAACATTGCCGCCGTTCTGACTGGCCTGGCGCTGACTGGATTACTGTGGTTTTATTTCTCAGGAGGCAAGGATACGATGGCCGCTTATGCTACAACCTACGAAGAGACCAGAGTGATCGAACTGCCGGACGGATCAATCGTCAATCTGAACGCCAATTCCAGTCTCCGACTGAGCCAAGACTGGCGGCAGGTAAGGGAGATCTGGCTGGAGGGTGAAGCCTACTTCGATGTAGTAAAAGACCCCAGCCGGAAGTTTATCGTTCACACCGGCAAGATGGACGTGGAAGTTTTGGGCACCACCTTTAATGTAAATGCCCGAAAGGAGCTTACCCAGATCCTGTTGGATTCGGGAAAGGTGCAGTTGAAAACCAGGGAGTCTGAAAAAGACACTTTACTGGATATGGTGCCCGGCGAATTTGTAGAATACAAGCAGTTGCAAAACGAATTGGTAAAGGAGAAGATCAAAAATCGGGAAACCGTTACTGCCTGGACCGAAAACCGGTTTGTATTTGATGATTCTCCACTGAGTGAAATCGCCGGGATGCTGGAGGATGAATATGGCATGGAGGTGATCATCGAAGATGAATCTCTGGCCGCCCGGGAACTGAACTGGAAGTCTAATAATCGCGATATAGATCATTTATTGACCGTTATCTCTGATGTTTTCGATGCAGAAGTCACCAAGGAAGAAGACCAGAAACGCATCATCATTTCCCAGAAGTAATTCATCCTCTTCCGGGGATGCCCCAATGAATACCGCCTCTTTTTTCACAATCATTTGATCTAGGGGACAGTTTGTTTGCCTGATTGCTGAGCGTGTACTGCGCTGATCTGCAAGGCTCTTGCCATGCCCTGGCGAAACCTACCTGCCCGTTGTCAAAGAGAAGTTAATTCACTTAAACCGAAAAAAATGAGCAGACATTTCCTACTCTTGTTTTGCTATATGATCGTTGCCCCTTTTGTCCATACGATCCACGCAGGAACGCACGCTGCATCCCAGAACGGGTACCAGAAATCGAACCGGACAGTCTCCAATGACCAATTGGAACTGAGCAAAGTACTGGATCGCCTGAATGAGGAACATCGAATGAGTTTTGCCTATGAAACTGCCGTAATTGCCGATATCTACATCGACAGCGAATTCTGGACCTGGCTGGATGAAAACAGAACACCGGGCACTATTCTTAAAAGATTGAATAAAGTGCTAACTGCAACCAATCTTGTGGTCAAGAAACTGGGAGATACTTATCTGATAAAGCAAAAATTGGATAATCGGACGGGAAAGCTGGAGAAGAAAGCGAAGACCCTGCCGGCGTTGAGACCGTCTAATGTTACAGCAGTTAAAAATTCCGGATTATCTTCTGCCAGTCGCGAAAACGGCGATAGAGGCAGCATGCCGCTTATGAATACCCAACAAAATGTAGCCAGGGCTATTTCCGGACAGGTGACGGATGAAAAAGGCGAAGGACTGCCAGGCGTAACCATCCGGGTAAAGGATTCAGAAGTGGGCACCATCACCGATTTCGACGGAAGTTATACCCTGGAAATACCCGATGAAGCTACCACTCTTATCTTTTCTTTCATCGGCTTTGTAACCATCGAAGAACAGATTAACAATCGTACCCGCATCGATGTATCGCTGGAGCCGGATGTGGCTGAACTACAGGAAGTAGTGGTAATCGGTTATGGTTCTCAAAAGAAAAGCGACCTCACCGGTGCGGTCACCTCTGTAGATTCCAAAAGTTTTCATCAAGTGCCTAAAGCATCACTGGGACAGGGGCTATCCGGCCTGGCGCCGGGAGTATTAGTCTCTCAGGGTTCATCCGCCCCCGGAGGAGAGGTGAACATCGTGATCAGAGGTGGTAACTCCCTGAGTAATAGCAATGCTCCGCTTTATGTGATCGACGGAGTGCCGATCACCAGTGACCCAGCTCCGGGCGGCGGTAATGCGTTTGGTAACGCCAGCCGGGAAGGAGCGATCTCCGATCCACTGGCTTCGATCAATCCCAACGATATTGAATCCATTCAGATACTGAAAGATGCTTCCGCCACAGCGATCTACGGTTCGCGGGGAGCTAATGGCGTGATCCTAATTACGACCAAATCCGGGAAAACTGGTGCACCGAAGGTGTCATACAATGCCTATTATGGTGTTCAGAATGTTGCCAAAAAACTCGACCTGCTAAACGCTCAGGAATTTGCCGAACTGGCCAATGATTATGCGGTAAACCGCAACGAGGCTTCTCTTCCATATGATGGCGTGACCCTGCCTCGTCCGGAAGATCTGGATACGGATACGGATTGGCAGGACCTGGTGTTCCGCTCGGCTCCCATTCAGGATCACCAACTTTCCGTGGCTGGTGGTACTGATAACCTGAAATACTATCTGTCGGCCAGTTATTTCGATCAGGTAGGAACGGTGATCGGATCGGATTTTAGCCGGGGTACCATGCGCGCCAATATGGAACTTTCGCCCAGTGAAAAACTGACCATCGGCACCCAGTTCACGCTTTCCCGCAGTCAGGGAAATATCGGCCAGACCGGTGGTTCCCGTTTCAGCGGTACCCGTACATCGGGGATCATTCTGGAAACTTTCTTTATGTCGCCGACGCTGCCGGTAAAGCGGGAGAACGGTACGTATTCCATCAGCCGGGAAGACCTTCCATTTCCATTCCTGCAATCCGGAAACCCAGTGGCCGACGGTACGGAGATCGATGATATTCAACGTACCAATCGCCTGCTGGGTAACCTGTATGCCAATTATGAGATTCTCCCGGGATTATCGTTCAAGACTTCTCTGGCTACCAATATCCAGGATGTCAAACGGAACGTATATCAGCCTTCCACTACGTTTATTGCCCGCAATACGAACGGTTTTGCGTTGCAAAGCTGGTCCAACAATTTTACCTGGGTGAATGAGAACATCCTTACCTTCAACCGGAAGATCGGGCGGGCCCATCATCTGAATATAGTAGGGGCTTTCACCCTGCAGGAAGACATCAATGAAAGTGCCCGGGTACAGGGCAATCAGTTTGTCAATGATGTAGTGAGAAGCTACAGCCTGGGGGACGCCGCCAATCCCATTTCCGATCGGACGTTCCGCAGTAAGCGCTCTCTGGCGTCCTATTTGGGGCGGATCAATTACAATCTACTGGATCGCTATCTGTTCACGATCTCCGCCCGGGCGGACGGGTCTTCCGTCTTCGGGGCTAACAATAAATGGGGATTCTTCCCGTCGGCAGCCGTGGCCTGGAAGATACACGAAGAGCCATTCATGCAAAGCGCAGCCTTTATCGATAATTTCAAGGCCCGGGTCAGTTACGGTGCCGTGGGTAATTCCATCAGCCCTTACCAGTCGATCAGCCGACTGACCACGCAATTCCGTTCGTATACCTTTGGGGATGTGGTCAACATCGGTTTTGCTCCGGATAACATCGGTAATCCTGACCTTAAGTGGGAAACAACCAATATTTTGGATATCGGTCTGGATCTCGGCTTCTTTAACTATCGCCTGAAATTAACCGCCGACTATTACAACAAACAAACTAAAGACCTGCTGCTCTTTGTCCCTATTCCAGGTAGCAACGGCTTCGGCTCGGCCCTACGGAATGCCGGTAGCATCGAGAACAAAGGGCTGGAACTGAGCCTGGATCTGGTGGCTCTGCAAACGGAAGATCTTCGCTGGAGTATCCGTACCCTATGGTCTGCCAACCGCAATAAAGTACTGAGTCTGTCTACGGGCGATGAATTTTTTGCCCGCTCGATCGGTTATGGTATTCCCGGGTCGTTGATCCGTGAAGGCGAGCCCGTAGGGAAGTTCTACCTGATCGAGTACGACGGCATCATCCACGATCAGGCCGAACTGGATCGTGCACCCATTGCCTTTGGCCGGAATCATCAGTTGGGCGATCAGAAATTCGTGGATCAGAACGGGGACGGAGTTGTCGATAATCTGGACCGGACTTACGTAGGGGATCCCAACCCGGATTATATCTACAGTCTGATCAATAACTTTTCCTATAAAAATATTGATCTGAGTGTCATTCTGAATGGCTCGCAGGGAAATGATGTGCTTTTTGTGGGAGATCAATATCTGGGTTCGGTCAACCGTGCGGCCAATAAATTGGCTAAAGTTAAAGACCGCTGGACGCCCGATAACCCGAATACCGACATTCCCCGGGCCGGAGAGGTACACGAGAACCAGGTGTCTTCCCGCATTATTTACGACGGCTCTTTCCTGCGCATCAGCAATGTGACCTTAGGATACAATCTGCCGGTGAACCGGATATTTTCCAACGCAAGGATCTACATCAGTGGTCAGAATCTGCATGTGTTCACCAAGTATCCGGGCTACGATCCGGAAGTAAATACCCGCGTACAGGATGCTTTTGGCGCCGGTGGGGGCAATGGTGCCGCCGTGACGCTGAATCAGGGCGTAGACAAATTCGGTTATCCGGCCAGTCGCACTTTCCTGCTGGGCATCAATGCTACTTTTAAATAGGCCGACCGTTCCTTCAACATACTAACACTTCAACGAAAGAAAAATGAAAAAGATCATTCTATATACCCTCATCCTGTTTTTAACCGTATCAAACTGGGGATGTAAGGAATTTCTGGAAGAGGAACCCTTCAGCTTTATCGCCGAGAGCAACTTTTACCAAAATGAGGCCGATGCTCAGGCCGCACTTACCGCCGCTTATACGGGTTTTGGCCGGGCTTCGAATACGCTTTATGCCAGGGATATTCTCACTCTGGCGGAAGTGCCCGGATTTACCGCCCAGGAGCTTTCCGTAGAATCCACGCTGGATAATTTCGAGTGGGTGCCCAGTATGGGTACCATCGGTTCGGTCTGGTCTTCTTCCTATACGGCTATCTTACTGACCAATACTGTGATCGAGAAAGTGCCTCTCATTGTAGATATTACTCCCTCTATACAAGACCGCATTGTTGCGGAGGCCCGGGTACTCAGAGCCATCCACTATTTTAATCTGGTGCGCTTTTTTGCCAATGTGCCCATCGTTACCGCTTCCGAGCCGGAGACTTTGGAACCCAGCAATATGAGCACGGCGGCAGACGTGTGGCAACTGATCATCTCCGATCTGCAGGCTGCCGAGAACGTACTGCCCGCCTCTTATGGAGGAAATGATCTGGGCCGGGTTACCTCGGGTGCGGCCAAGGCTTTGCTCGCCAAAGTCTACCTGCAGCGTTCCGGCCTGGCAAAATATTCTCCGGTACCCGAACTGTTTGGGGTTAGCGGAGTGGACGAATATGATCTGGCTCTGGCTAAATGCAATGAAGTGATCAATTCGGGGGTATACGAACTGTTTGCAGACTACGTCGATAATTTCCTGCACGAAAACGAGAATGGAAAAGAGATTGTCCTATCCGTACAATATGAATCGGGAGCACAGGAGAACGGCCTGTTTGAGTATACGGGCATTGCCTCGGCCAAAGGAGCTGCCGGTGGTTTCGGCAGCATCAATTCCCCCATGGCCTTTACCAATACCTTTACCGAGGCGGATAGTATGCGACTGAAAGGTACCTACATTACTTCCTATATCGACAATAATGATGTACCCCATGTATTTCCCGGTGACGGCGAACGTGGACATACCCGCAAGTACAAGGGAGATGTGATGACTGCCGGTGACTTCACTTCCGATTTTAATATCATTCGGTATGCCGATATACTACTCATGCAATCCGAAGCAGCCAACGAAAGCGGTTCCGGCGACGCGCTGCTGGGGATCAATATGGTTCGGGCACGGGCCGGGTTGGCGCCTTTGGTCGATATGGATCAGACTGCACTCCGGGAAGCGCTGATCAACGAACGGGCCTGGGAATTAAGCTTTGAAGCTCATAACTACTTTGATCTGCAGCGCACGGGTAAGCTGGCTGAAAAAAATCCCGGAAAACTGGTGGAGAACAAGCACTATGTCTATCCGATCCCGCTGAATGAATTGGACCTCAACCCTAATCTGGTGCAGAATCCCGGATATTAATTAACGTCAGTCGTCAGTCGTCAGTCGTCAGCCATAGTGATAAGTGCTAAAATGCAGTGGAGCAAGGCAAAATCGACAAGATCAAAGCCTTCATTTTCGTGAAATCAGGGCTTATATCATTGATTTTCAGCACTGACCTGACCGACTGACCACTGGGTAACTGACAAAACTTCTAATGCAAGAGATCCTTCGTTTTATGAAAATCCCGGGAAACAGCCTGTATTTTCTCTGGCATATTACGGCACTGCTCTATTGTTTTTTCATCAGCCTGCCGGATACATTGGGGCAGGACGAGAGACCGGGAGGGAGTAGTCTGATCTATATCAATACCTCCTTCCCCAATGCCTCTCCCTTATACTGGGAGGATCTAGGCAAAGATACTTTCCTGCTGAATCTGGTATACGAGCACGAGCGAAATTCCCCCAACCGGGCCAATGGGCACTGGTTCTTTCGGGTAGAGGCGCAGCCTAACGCAAAGCTGTGCCTGATACTTAATAATTTTGACAACTTCTGGAACGGCCGACGCTCTTTTCCCATCTCGCCCCGGACGCCAACATACCTATCCGAAGATGGCTTGCATTGGGAAGCTGTTCCTGCTGAATTGACCGCCGATAACCAATTGCGATTTAGTTTATCATTTAAAGACCACCCCATTTATGTGGCCAGTGTGGAACCCTACCGGATCAGCCAGCTTGAGAAGCTATTGCAGGATATTGCCGGGCATCCATTGGTTCGGATCGACACTATTGGCGCCACGGTGGAAGGACGGCCCCTGGAAATAGTGACCCTGGGTGAGCCGTCCGCTCCACGTAGCGTATTTATCCGTGCCCGGGCCCACGGTTTTGAAGCCGGTGGGAACTGGGTTGTGGAGGGATTGATCCGGGCATTTCTACGTCCTGAGGCTGCCCCATTTTTGGAAAAATATCGTCTCTACATCCTGCCGATGGCCAATAAGGACGCAGTGGCCCGCGGACGCACCCGCTTCAACAGCGCCGGAGTAGACCTCAATAGGGGGTGGGGAGCACCTGCCGACCCTGCGGTCGCACCCGAAAACGCGGCCTTGGAGACATGGCTGGCACAACGTATTCGTGCCGGGAAGCAACCGGATCTGGCCATCGACCTGCATAATGACCGGGGTGGCAAATTACACCTCAGCCATCCGGGAGAAGATCATCCGGACTATCTGCCGGAGATGAAAAGATTGGAAGAAATGCTCAGAAAACATACCTGGTTTACGGAAGGTACTCAGGGTGGCAGCGGCTTTCACAACCCGGGCACCTTCGGGGAGGGTCTCCTTTTGCGCTACGGCATACATGCCCTGGTGTACGAGTTGAACAAAGAGCGGATCGCCAAATTTGACCGGCCGCCGTATGGTGCCGATTGGGAATTATTGGGACAACAGTTGCTCACCGTTTTTTACCATTATTTCGAATAAAATACATTTATGCTCTATAGACTCTTATTTTTTGTCAGCTTCACATTTTTCAGCCTGCAATTGTGGGGGCAAGCCGCCGGTATGACCGTATATGAATATCCACTGCTGGAGAATGAACACTGGTGGGCCGGCATCACCATGGATGGTGCCCTCATGCCCTTTCAGGAAGACTACTCCGTTGATCTTTACGGCAATGATAAAGGCCAGCAGGTGCAACCGCTGTTGCTTTCCAGTAGTGGCCGCTATATCTGGTCGGATCAGCCTTTTGCTTTTACTATTGATCAGGAAAAAATACAGATCACGGCCGCTGGGGCCGGTATTACTTATTCCGATGCGGGAAGTACCCTCAAAGACGCCTTCCAGCTAGCCAAACAAAACCATTTTCCCAGCAGCGGGCAGCTTCCCCATCGGGCTCTTTTTGAACATCCGCAGTACAATACCTGGATTGAGCTGAATTACGATCAGACCGAAGAAAATGTACTTCGCTACGCACAAAGCATTTTGGATAACGGGTTTTCGCCCGGCGTGCTGATGATCGATGATAACTGGCAGGAAGACTATGGCAACTGGGATTTTCATCCCGGCCGCTTCCAGGACCCCGCCGGGATGGTGAAAAAACTACACGAAATGGGATTTTTCGTCATGCTGTGGGTGGCACCCTTTGTGAGCCCGGATTCAAAGATCGGCAGGGACCTGCGCAAGGAAGATGTTTTTTTGAAAGAGTACGAGCAAAAGAGAAGTGCTGTCCGGCAGTGGTGGAACGGTATGAGCTATGAACTGGATTTTACAAACCCTAGGGCCGTGGGCTGGTTCAAGGCCCAACTGGATCATTTGCAGACGGCTTATGGCATTGACGGCTTTAAATTCGATGCGGCTCAGACTGATTTTTATCGAAACGGCATTCAGTCTTACCGACGGATAACCCCCAACGCCCATGCATCACTTTACGGAGAGATCGGACTGGCTTATCCGCTGAATGAATTCCGGGTGATGTGGAAAATGGCCGGTCAGCCACTGGCTATTCGTCTTAAAGATAAAGCCCACAATTGGGAAGACCTGCAAAAACTGATCCCGCAGATCATCAGCGAGGGGATCAGTGGCTATCCGTTTACCTGTCCGGATATGATCGGAGGCGGCTTACTGGCCTCTTTCCGGGATCTCGACAAGATCGATCAGGATCTGGTAGTGCGCTCAGCGCAGTGTTCGGCCCTTATGCCTATGATGCAATTTTCCGCCGCTCCCTGGCGGGTGCTGGACGCTACGCATCTGGCTGCCTGCAAAAAGGCGGTAGAGGTGCGGGAAAAATCCACACCTCTCATTATGGCGTTGGCCGGGGAGGCCGCAAAGACCGGCGATCCGATCATTCGGGCCATGGAATATGAGTTTCCTCGGGCCGGTTTCGCACAGATCCGGGATCAGTTCATGTTGGGGGAACGCCTTATGGTAGCTCCCGTAGTGGAACCCGGGCAACATACTCGTCAGGTTCACATACCGGCGGGGGAATGGCGGGCCGATGACGGTAGCCGTATTGCCGGCCCGAAAGTCATTACCATCGAAGTGCCACTGGATCGCCTGCCTTATTTTGAAAAATTGTAACTGTAAAACTATGTCATTATTCAACCATAGCCTGTGGTATTGCTGCTCACTGGCCCTGTTCTTGCTTGCCTGCAATGCTGCTACTCATAATTCAACTGCTGTAGACGAGTCCTCATCAGTTGGGGATCCAAAGGATTACATCCAGCCCTATGAGCAAAATCCGGCCTATTGGTCGTACCGCGGTGTACCTGTACTCCTGCTGGGTGGTACCGATAACGATAACCTTTATCAGAGTAAAGACCTGGTAGAACAGCTCGACCTCCTGCAATCGGTTGGTGGAAACTTTGTCCGCAATGTGATGAGTTACCGGGATGAAGGAGATCTGATCCCGTATCTGAGGGACGAGAACGGTAAATATGACCTCACTCAGTGGAATCCGGCTTACTGGGAGCAGTTCGAACATTTTTTGCAGCTCGCCCGGGATCGCGATATCATCGTGCAGATCGAACTGTGGGATCGCTTTGATTACTCCCAGGCCAATTGGACCAATAGCCCTTTTAATCCGGTAAATAACGTGAATTATACTTTGGAAGAAATCGGCCTGGACGAGGAGTACCCCGAACACCCACATAAGGACCTGCAACCCTTTTTTCATACCGTGCCCGGGATGGATGGCTATCAGGATAAGCTGGATAAGCTCAGGTCTTACCAGAATGCCCTGATCCAAAAAATGTTGTCCTATTCCCTGAATTATGGGAATGTATTATACTGCATGGACAATGAAACCTCCACGCCGCTACTTTGGGGCAAATACTGGTCGACCATTATCCGTCAGGCCGCAACGGAAAAGGCCGTGCCGGCATATACCACCGAAATGATCGACCAGTTTTGGCGACCCGGTAATTGTGCGAATTGTGAACCTTTCATACAGGATGCCAAACACTTCAATTTCCTGGATATCTCACAGGTCAATAGCCGGAATTTCGGGCAAACCCACTGGGATTCACTACGGTATATCATGCAAATCAGGAGTAATGCTACCCTTCGTCCGGCCAATACAGTCAAGATCTACGGTGGTAATAATACCAATTGGGGGAGCGGCTCGAATCAGGATGGTGTTGAACGCTTTTGCCGGAACATCTTCGGAGGTTGCGCGGGTGTTCGCCACCACCGGCCACTGAGCGGGAACGGATTGAACGAAAAAAGTCAGGCTAGTATCCGCGCCGTCCGGAAGTTGGAGGAACAGTTGCATTTCTGGGAAATGAGTCCGCGGATGGAACTGCTGAACGGGCGGGAGGAGAACGAAGCGTATCTGGTCGGTAAAGCCGACGATAGTGCCTTCGCTGTGTACTTTCCGTTAGGAGGAACGGTCAATCTGAAAACTGGTGCTGCGGGATCTACTTATCAGGTAGGCTGGATCAGCCTGGAAACCGGCCGGCCGGAAGGGGACCCCATCATGATGTCCGGAGAAACCGATCTGACTTTAACGCCGCCGGTAAATAGTGGCAGTTTCGCCTACATTATCCGTCAGTAAACGCGGTATTCGGAGTATCATCTTCAGGGTTGAAAAGACAACAGCAAAATGAATCACAGCATAAAAAGAACATGGCCGGTCGGGATATTGCTAATTGTCCTGCTGGTGAGTGCCTGCAGAAAATCAGAGACTACTTTCCGTTTCGACTTTAATGAGATCAATGACCGGACCTGGATCGGGGAAGACTTCTGGGCGACGCCATTGGAAAACTGGAGGGTAAGGAACAGCCGGGTGGAATACCTGGCGACCAATCCGTTGGCCATTCAAAACAAAGTACATCTACTGACCAGGGTACTGGATCAGGCCGGGGAATTGGATATTCGGGTAAATGCCGGTTGGGATCACCTTGGTACCGCTGATGATCAGATCGGCCTGGCCATTGGTGTACGGGATACACTGGATGACGATCCGCGGGCGGCAGTGTATTACGGGGAAGGACTGGCCATGGGCATTCAACGCAAAGGCACCTTTTTCCTCGGTGAGCAAAGTCAGCCGCTTCCGGAAGATTTTGATCAGGAGGATTTTCAATTGTCGCTTACTGTGCGGCAATCAGTGGGGGAGGAGTACCGGTTAAGCGCAACTGTATCTGGAAAAAATGGCAGCTCCGCCAGCCTGACGGCTACTTTTGATAGTGATCTGAGTGGACTGATCAACCTTTTCTGTACGAATAACGGTCGGGATAGCACGCTTACTGCCTGGTTCGATGATCTGGATATTCAGGGTACAAAGGTTGTGGAGAAAGACGAAAATCGATTTGGCCCAATTCTCTGGACTATGTATACTACCAGCCGGGAAGTGCTCCGGCTCAATGCACAATTTCCTCCGCTGGGTCAACAGGATAACCAACAAATCCAACTTCAGATCAGATCAGATAACAAATGGACCACCATCAGTGAGAACACGCTCGACCCTGCTTCCTGGACGGGCCTGTTTGAGGTATCTCCCTGGACCCCGGATGCGGATACGGAATACCGGGTGGTATATGAAGCCCGGCGCAAAACATCACAAACTACAACACCCCACTACTATCGGGGGATTATTCGCATAGAGCCCGATCCCGGAGAACTTAGTTTAGCCGGGCTGACCTGCCAGCATGGCTATGCCTATCCTTACAGTCCATTGAGAGGTCAGTTGGCCGATTCCGATCCGGACCTGCTTTTCTTTTCTGGTGATCAGATCTACGAACCCAACGGCGGTTATCCGGTAGTCAGATTTCCGGCCCGGGCCGCTGTGCTCGATTATCTGGGTAAATGGTATATGTTCGGCTGGGCCTTTGGTGAGGTCATGAAAGACCGGCCCACCATCTGCACCCCGGATGACCACGACGTTTTTCAGGGCAATCTGTGGGGCGACGGCGGCCGGAAGATCCCGCAATCGGAGTGGAACAGGTGGCTGGGCGTCAAAGGAGGTTATATCGAACCGGCGGAAATGATCAATGTGGTGCACCGTACTCAAAGCGGTCATCTACCCAAACCGAGTGATCCCGAGCCGATCGAGCAGGGCATTACGGCCTGGTATACTGATTTGGTATACGCTGGTGTCGGCTTTGGAATTATTAGTGATCGCATGTTCAAGTCGGGCCCCTACGCGGTCAACGGTGAGGCTAAGCGCGCCGATCATCTGACAGAACCGGTAGCTGATCCGAAAGTGTTTGACCGGCCGGGCCTGCGGTTGATCGGAGATCGTCAACTGGATTTCCTCCGAAACTGGATCACCGACTGGCGGGACACTAAGATGAAAGTATTGCTCAGCCAATCGCTATTTGCCAATCCGGCTACCCACCACGGTGATGAGCGCATGGTACTGGCTGCCGACTTTGATTCCGGGGGCTGGCCGCAGACCAGGCGCGATGAAGTGTTGAAGATACTACGAAAGGGTTTTGTTTTTCACCTTACCGGCGACCAGCATCTGGGTACGATCGTACAATACGGCATCAATGAATATGCGGATGCCGGTTGGGTGTTCAGTACACCGGCTATTGCTACTCACTATCGCCGGGCTTTTGAACCGGATAAACTGGGATTCCCCGTCTTAAACCGACCCGCGCATCAACTACCCAACACCGGCTATTATACGGATGGCTTTGGTAATAAGAATTTCGTATATGCCGTGGGCAATCCGGATGAGGTGACCAATGAAACCAACCGCTACGAAAAAGCGCAGAGCAAGGCTTCCGGATTTGGATTCCTTCGGTTTGACGTAAACAAGCGGGTGATCCACATGGATGCTTTTCGATTCGGCCGTGGAAAAACTTTCGAATCTTTTCCGGGATGGCCTTTTTCCATATCTCAGTTTGATAATTATCCGATGGAGAAAGCCGGCGAGTATTTGCCGCACCTTGAGATCCGGGGACTCGAAGAACCGGTGTTGAGGGTCAAAGCTGTAAACCGGCCGGAACCGGAATACATTATCCGCTTACCGGATGGAACTTACACCCCACGGGTTTTTATCCACGGCCGGTACGAAGTACGCGTAGGTGATCCGGAAACCGGTCGGTGGCAGTCATTTACTGATCTCCCATCTCAAACCGATGCGCCGGCCGATACGCTCATTATTGAATTCTAATGTAACTGAACATGCTAATTATCAAATCAACGAACATCCCTTCCTGTTGCTTATTAAACTTTTCGAATATTGGCGGCGGTCTGCTGTTAGGCGCGTTCCTATCCCTACTGGCTTGCACAGAATCCGGTAAGGAACCGAATAATAATACAACTGAGTCTTCAACTGGAAATACGCGCCCCAACATTGTACTCATCGTATCGGATGATCACGGGATGGATGATGCTGGTTGCTACGGCAATACCAAAATAAAAACACCCAACCTGGATGCCCTGGCGGCAGAAGGGATCCGCTTTTCCCGGGCTTACTGCACTACGCCTTCCTGCAGCGCCAGTCGCTCCGTCATTCTCACCGGCCTGCACAACCACGCCAACGGGCAATTTGGCCACGAGCACGTTTATAACCACTTCCGGACCTACGATTATCTGAAATCCCTGCCGGTATACCTGGAGGAGTTGGCCAACTACCGGACCGCACGTATCGGTAAGTTTCACGTAGCCCCGGAATCGGTCTATTCCTTTCAAACCGTATTACAGGCTAGCGGCCGGAACAGTAGTGCCATGGCGGATAGCTGCCTGACTTTTCTCCAGGAGGAAAGCGATCAGCCTTTTTTTCTTTATTTCTGTACTCAGGACCCTCACCGGCACGGAGAATTCAAAGACACGCTATCTCTATCGATCAATACCTTCGGTAACCCGGATGATCCGGAGAAAATGGCCGGAGAGCAATTCTTTCGGCCGGAAGATGTGGATGTCCCTTACTATTTACCGGATAATATGGCCACTCGCCTGGAACTGGCCCAGTACTATCAGGCTGTCGCCCGAATGGACCGTGGCTTCGGACGGCTATTTCAACATCTGAAATCCACTGGAGCCTGGGACAATACCGTCGTACTATACATTTCGGACAACGGCATCGCCTTTCCCGGAGCAAAAACCAATATTTACGAGCCGGGAGTGCGCTTACCTTTCATCGTAAAACCCGCAAAAGGACGGATGGAGGCCGGAGTGAGTGATGCACTGGTCAACTGGACGGATCTTACTCCTACTATTCTTGATCTGGCGGGGATACTACCGGAAGCAAAAGCTGAAATGGCCGACGTGTACCAAAAGAATGTATTAGACCGAAACAATTATTTCGTGCCCGGCTTTCAGGGCAGATCACTGAAAAATATTCTGGAAGGCAATGGCACTGTGGCTATGCAACAGATTACCTTATCTCATACCTTTCACGAGATCACGATGTATTATCCGATGCGGGCCATTCGGGAAAACGACATCAAGCTGATCTGGAATGTAGCGCATGAGCTGCCTTTCCCACACGCTCAGGATTTATGGGTCTCCGCTACCTGGCAAAGTGTGCTTCGGGGCAATGAGCCGACTTTTGCTCACCGTCCGACGGAGGCGTATACTTTCCGTCCGGAGTTTGAACTCTACAATTTGAAGGATGATCCCTGGGAAAGCCATAATCTGGCAACTGATCCGGACTATCGGGGGCTGCTGGCTGAAATGAAACAAAAACTTAGGGCTTTTCAGGAAGAGACCATTGACCCTTGGGCCATAAAATGGGAACATGAATAGAAAACCAGCTTTGAAGATGAATTATGGCCGATTTGGAAAGCGCACCAATCGGACACTACTCTTATTACTGATGATGTGGTCTGTTCTTTTGCTGTAGGCACAGGAGATCACCAATTGTGAAGCGGTACTGGAACAGGACACTCTTTACCTGCGCAACGGCCGGATAGAGATGCGTTTTCTTTGGAATGACGGCCACATTTTGCTGCGACACCTGCAGGATCTGACTGGAACCGTCGCCCTTGATCTGCCTTCGGATCGCCCTTTTTTCCAACTACCGGGCCTGGAAGGGATCGAGAATGCCCGGATGGAAGCAATATCGGTAGGTGCTGGAGCCCGACCGGCTCATCTCCGAGTGATCATCGGCGGCACTTCCGGGTCTCTGCAATTGCGCCAGATCTTTGATCTGTATCCGGAAAGTCCCTTGATCGCTTATCATGTAGCACTGCAAGGTCAGGCCCCACCGGAATGGATCGATGTAGTCACTCCAGAATCGACTGCCCATAATGACGGTGTGGATCGCATCACCCGGCAAGATGAGCCGGCCACGCTGGCGAATTTTTCCCTGCCCAGCCGGCATTGGCAATATCAGGTGATCAAACTGAATGACGATACCGACTGGAACAATAATCTGGTAGGCAAAAGTCTTTTTCTACCTTTTACCAAGCCGCTGGAGATGTCGGGAAATATCTGCTTCGCCCGCAATACCCTGGGAGATCAGCAACTCATTCTCCTAAAAGAATCGCCCCTGGGAGACCGACAACTGGCCTATCCGGGATTTGATTTTCTGTCACTTACCGATCAACTAAGCGTTACCGGACTGGGAGTGCATCCGGCAGATATTCAAACTGATCAATGGATTACTTCTTATACTGTCGCTATTGGTCCGGCCCCTTCCGGTGAATTGGCCGCCCTGAAGGCCTTACGTGCCTATCAAAAAAAGAGCCGGACATTCCATAGTGAGTATAACATGATCATGGCCAACACCTGGGGCGATCGCGGCAGGGACGGACGAGTACAGGAAGACTTTATCCTGCGGGAACTGGAGGCGGGCAAGCGTCTAGGCATCACCCACTTTCAGATCGACGATGGCTGGCAGCAGGGCTTGTCCAAAAACTCCGCCTCTACGGCAGGGAAATTGTGGGAAGACTGGGATGCCGACAGCTGGCAACCGCACCGGGAACGTTTTCCGAATGGCTTGGAACCCATTATTAGCAGAGCCGCCAAGCTGGGTATCGGGATCGGGCTTTGGTTTCATCCCAGTTCCGCAAACAGTTACGGTAAGTGGGAGCAGGATGCGGATATCCTGATCAGCCTGTACCGGCAATATGGCATTAAAACATTCAAGATCGATGGGATCGATATTCCGGATAAGCAGGCCGAAGTGAATCTGCGCCGGTTTTATGATAAGGTCACTTCCGCTACAGACGGACAGGTCCGCTTTAATGTTGACGTTACGGCCGGGCGACGGGGAGGCTACTTCTTTTTGACGGAATATGGAAATATTTTCCTGGAAAACCGCTATACCGACTTTGCCAATTATTATCCGCATCTGACCCTGCGGAACCTATGGCAGCTTTCTGCTTATGTTCCACCCGAGCTTTTGCAGATAGAATTGCTCAACAAGTGGCGCAATGCCGACCGGTATGGAAAAGATGCGCTGGCTCCGGAACAATATTCCTTTGCTTATCTGTTTGCAGTAGCTTCCATGGCGCAGCCTTTGGTCTGGCTGGAGTTGATGAATCTTCCGGAAGCTGCCTTTGGGATCTCTCCTATGGTGGCGCGTTACCGAAACATTATGGGAGCTTTGCACGAAGGGGCGATCTTTCCCATCGGAGATATGCCGGGCGGAAAGAGTTGGACGGGGTTTCAATCCATTCTGAATGCCCGGGAGGGGTATTTCCTGATATTCCGGGAGGTAAATCAACAGCCTACGACTGATGTCCAAACCTGGCTGACGCCCGGGCAAAAAGTGAGGGGACGGCTGGTATTTGGTAGCGGGCAGGATTTTACAAGCATGGTGCAAAAGGATGGTAGGGTATCCTTCACGCTGGCTGCGCCCTTGAGTTTTGCTTTGTACCACTATGAATTGATCCCCTTGGATGATTAAATGCACACAAAATAATTTACATTAGATACTCCCCAACTGCAAATAGCATGAAGCACCTGATCTGGATAATCCCTAGCCTGTGTCTGACACTAACTACCTGCCTTAACCGGGCACATCGCAATGTTATTTCAGGTACCCAGCCCAGTTTTTTCGATGCTTTTGATTATCCGGAAGGTCCTCTCCCGGAGAACTATTGGTCAGAAGGTGCTCCGGCGGAGATCAGGGATGGTCATCTCTATGTGAATGCCAACCTCCCGGACCAACAGGCCGCTACGGTGTGGCTCAGACGCGAATGGAGTGGCGATCTGCTCATTCGCTTTAAGGCACATGTGCTCGCCTCGGCGAAAGAAAGGAATAATATCAATTTCTTTTTGCTGTATTCCGATCCATTGGGAACACCACTGGAAGATACCCGGGACCAACGCAGTGACGGCCGATATGCCAGATACCACGATCTGAACGGATATCTGTTTACCTATGTGCAGGAGCCGGACTCTGCGGAAGATGCTCCCGCACGTTTCCGGTTTAGGGATGTACCGGGCTTTGATCACCTATTGGCCGAGCGTTACACGTACACTGGAGAGGGGCAAACCACCCGTCAAATCGCCATTGAAAAGCGTGGTGATCGTATAAGTTATTCGGTTGATGACCAGCTCATATTTTCCGTGCGGGATACCATGTATAACCGGCCTCATACCCGGGGATTGATCGGGTTCAGGACCTTTGGGACGGAATTGTGGTGGGATGATCTGTCTGTAACGGATTTATAAAATGGACCACACTACAAAAAATACTGTACCGCCAGTTCATACCCTCGCAGTCCAAACCCCACAATACAACCTTCACAGTGCGGCGACAGATAGGAATGGTGCCGGAACGGTTCTCTGGCAAAAATGTTGGAGATATGCACCTCAATGACCGGAGTATTGATAGCTGCTATGGCGTCGCCCATGGCTACCGACGTATGGGTATAGCCCCCGGCATTGAGAATAACGCCATCGTAGCTGTCAAAGCCGACCTCGTGCAGTTTGTCGATAATCTCACCTTCGTGATTACTCTGAAAGTAGTGCAGCGACACACTTGGGAATAAGCCCTGCAAGTGCAGCAGGAAATCCTCGAAAGTGTCTTCGCCGTAGATCTCCGGCTCTCTTCTTCCCAGCAGGTTCAGATTGGGACCGTTGATGATGATTAGTTCCATGGTAAGACGGTTGACGGCTTTCGGCAGACGGTTGACGGAACCATACACCTTCAACCGTTCACCGTGTGCCGTTTTTAGTTTCCATAATCAGACAGGAATTTGATACGCATGA
>JAGQXH010000570.1 GCA_020436695.1 Lewinella sp.
CCCGGAGGGTTCATCCTCCACAAGTATGGCGCGCAGTGTGTTCATAAATTATGGTAGTAGTAGAGTGGGTTAAGAGATATTTTGACTGCACGAACTATTGAATGGGAAATATACGGATAAATCCGGACTCTTGATGTGAGGAGGTTGAAGCATTATTTAAGGAGGGGCAATCGGTTGCCGGTTTGTCAACTGATTAACCGGCAACCGTAATCACGGGTTTAACTCATTTCACTTGTAGATCGCAATACTATTTCCTTTGGCATTTCCTGTTCCTGCTGTTGAGGCTCCCTTTGAAACATCTTTTTCAGGCATTTCTGGATAAGAGATCCGATATTTTTCCGGTCCATATGAGTAATGGTCAGCAGTCCATAGCCGTCGATGTATTTGGGATTGGCCTGCAAATAAAAGCAGATATCCTTGTCTTCCCGGTATTTAGCCGGTACTTTCATGGTGGTATCATTCACCAGTACCTTGTCCTTGCTGACCGTGCCGGTTTGTACACAATAATTGTTGCAGTAATAAGTCTGCCCGAGATGATCGACAATGGATTTGATATCCTTGGGCGTATTCCGTTTCCAGGTGGGATACATTTGCGGTACGGTTTTGGCAAAGACCAGATAGGCTTTGTACGTGAGCGCATCGGCCCAGAAATAAAGATCAGATATCAGGAGCTTGCGCCAGAACTTGAGGCAAAGTTTGAAGGCTGTTCGCGGTATCAGCGCCTGTCCACGGAAAGCCGGATCGATCACCGTCTGACCGAAATAGATCAGTAACTGCTTTTTACCGTTTAGTTCGGTTTGGTTGATCCTCAGGCCGGTGAAACCTACAATACGCTCGTTGATGGTATAAAACGAGTAATAGTTGTTGGTTTTGATCCGTTCCATGAACTGGGCTTGATCGTAATGGTAGAATTTATGATATACCTGCCACATGGCTTCCTTGGTACCGGTAGATAAGTGATTCGGAGCGATGCTTACCTTTACTTTGGGGCTGGATGATTGCATTTTTGAATGGTTTTTTGTGAGTTTATGGCTTTGATTTCTTCAAAAATGCAGGCGATGGATGCCGTTTGAAACGGTGCGACAGTAACGTGCACATATGGTATGGTAGGTGGAAATGAATGCGGGATAAGTGGAATTTTGCTCTTTCGGCAAAGGATAGCAGCTAATAATGGGAAAACTTCATAGCTAATGAGCACCAATTACCAACAAAGAAAATACGCATTGATCTGGCTGATGATCGGTTCCTCCGTCCTGGCGACCTGCCAGATCGGAGTTGAAGCGGGGAAAGAGGATCGGACAATGACGATGCAGGTATCTTCCGGGGAGCCGATAGAACAGATCGAACCAGACACCCCGCTGGTTAACCCTGCCGGACAGACTATTGATACCCGGTTCAATCCACCTAGAGGATTTCGGAGAGAAGTCTACTCAGATGACTCATTTGGATATTACCTGCAGCATTTTCCATTACAGGAAGACGGGGCCAGCGTAATGCTGTTCGACGGACGGGAGAAAGCCAGACAGGATGTACATGCTGCTGTACTGGACCTGGACATTGGCGACCGGGACCTCCAGCAATGTGCTGATGCCGTAATGAGATTGCGGGCCGAATATCTCTGGCAGCAGAAACGCTACGAGGAGATTCACTTCAATTTCAATAACGGTTTTCGCGCCGATTATCAACGATGGCGCCGGGGGGAACGGATCCGGATCAGCGGCAATGAAGTATCCTGGGTGCAACGCGCCGGAATTTCCGAGACCTATGCCGATTTCAGGCGTTATCTGGTTATGGTATTTGCATATGCCGGTACGCTGTCCCTTTCGCAGGAATTAGAACCCCGAGATTTGAGTGATATAGAGGTAGGAGATGTATTTATTCAGGGAGGTAACCCGGGGCATGCCGTCATTGTGATGGATAAGGCCCGGCGGGACGATAACGGAGAGAAGCTGATCTTATTGGCCCAAAGCTATATGCCGGCACAGAGCATTCACGTCCTCCGTAACCCGGCCAATTTGTTGCTCAGCCCATGGTATGCAGTGAAGGATTTCCGGGAATACATACTTACTCCGGAATGGCGGTTTAAGACCGCAGATCTGAAAAGATTTTAGTAGGGAATCCCCATTTTTTGCTACCTTAACCCGTTTAGATTACCATCTTATCATATGAATCAGGATATCATCCATCATCTCAGTCAGGACCCCGATCTGGGTAAAGTGATCGCCTCCACTCCGATGGAGTGGCCGGAGGCCGGAGATGACATTTATTACAGTTTACTTCGGTCTATCGTATTTCAACAACTGTCGGGTAAGGCCGCGTCTACGATTCATGGACGCTTTATTAACCTTTTCACGGAAGGATATCCCTATCCGGCGGAAGTGCTGGCTTTTGATCTGCCCGCCCTTCGGTCAGTCGGATTGTCCCGCCAAAAGGCTACCTATATTCAGAACGTAGCGGAATTTTTCCAACAGGAAAACCTATTGGGGAAAGATCTGTCGGATATGGAAAATGAAGCGGTGATCCATTATCTGACGCAGATCAAAGGTGTAGGACGCTGGACGGTGGAGATGCTGTTGATGTTTACACTCAACCGGCCGGATGTATTGCCCCTGGACGATCTGGGAATTCAACAGGCTATCCAGCAGTTGTACGGTTTTACGGAAAAAGGACGTGCACTGAAAACGCGGATGCTGGAGATCTCGGAACCCTGGCGCCCGTACCGGACTTACGCAAGTTTGTATCTTTGGCGCTGGAAGGATTCGGGGGGCGTTTGAAGGGAGAGGGGTGTTTGGGTGTTGATGTGTTCAGGTGTTGCCGTTTTGACGTGTTGCGGGTGCTTAAACGGCCAACCTCAACACCTGAGCACCCCAATACCTCAACACCCGAATACCAATTAAAACACTCATCCTTTCTTCAATTCAATTGTTGCATTAAGACGACTATAGTATAAATCATGGAGCGGATCATAGGAGAATATACAGGTGTAGAAAAAGGGCCTTTACTGATCTGCCTGGCGGGTATGCATGGAAATGAACCGGCGGGTATTGAAGCATTGGAGTACCTGTTTCGAATGTTGGAGATCGAACCGATCGCCAATCCCGATTTTGAGTTCACGGGGCGGATCGTAGGACTGAAAGGTAACCTGGGGGCCATCAGTAAACAGCAACGGTTTCTGGACAAAGACCTGAACCGGCAGTTTACTCCCGGGAACATACAACGAGTTTTTAGTCTGTCGGCGGCGTTGAAAACGGAGGATCTGGAACTGAAACAATTAATCGAAACCGTACGGTCGGAAGTAGCCGATTACCAACCCGACCAACTGGTCATTCTTGACCTACATACGACCACCGCCGATGGCGGCATTTTTGCCATTGCCACCGATGATGAGATGAGCGTCCGGATCGGAGTTCAGCTCCACGCACCCGTAATCACCGGTATGTTGAAGGGACTCCAGGGCACTACCATGCATTATTTTACCACAGAAAATATGGGCGTACCAACGGTGGCCGTCACTTTTGAAGCCGGTCAACACGGAGATCCACTATCCGTCAATCGTACCATCGCCGCCATCGTTAATTGCCTGCGTACTATAGGATGTGTAAAAGCCGAACACGTGGAAAATCGCCACGATCAATTACTGCAGGATTACGCCCGTTATCTCCCTAAGGTAGCCGCATTGATACGTGCCCATCGTATTAGTCCCGAAGATCAATTCCAGATGCTGCCCGGCTACCGCAATTTTCAAAAAGTCAAAAAAGGGGAGGTGTTGGCCTACGATCGTAGCGGGCCTATTCAGGCGGAAGTCAGTGCCCGCATCCTGATGCCACATTATCAGCAGCAGGGCGATGACGGCTTTTTTTTAGTCAAGCCGGTTGAATAAACATACCATACTGTATGGTATATAAACAACTTAATTATGAACCCTTACCCTGTGAGATTACCTCAACAAAGTGTGATCATTTCCGCTTTGGACCGTATCGATTACGAAGATGCCTTTGCCGTGAAGGTGCCCGGACCGGTGGCAGTAGAAGAATTACCTCCGCTTTTTTTTAAGGTGTTCCCCAAATGGTTTGGGGTACTGATGTATTTGCGGGAAGCAATTGCCGGATTGATCGGCCTGAAGACCGGGAAGGGTGTGGATGTGAAGAAACAAATGCGCGAATTTACCGGTGAAGTGGGCGAATCAATTGCACTATTCCACGTATTGGGCCGGTCGAAAGAAGAAATAATGACCGGTGAAAACGATCGACATCTGGATTTCCGGCTATCTTTTTTCGCTCGCCCGGCAGGGGAGCAGTCAGAGTTGACCCTGGCCACTACTGTTCAGTATAATGCCCTCCTTGGGAAGCTTTACTTTCTACCGGTAAGACCGGTTCATCGCTTCATCGTTCCGGTTATTTTGAAGCGTATAGCCAGGGCTTTGGGGCAAGCTCAGCAAGCTTCCGCAATCCACTAACCGTTGGAAATACGACTTTGACTATGAAGATGCTGTAATTGGTTGAAAGGAATGAACGGTCGGTTGAAATTAATTGATCGGCCTTGTTTTAGTGCCTTCCTTTGTGGGCGTTCAAGATCCTAATTAACCAATTAAACATCTTTATCCAATGAGATCATTCTTCTTATTCACGATTCTTTTCGTATCAGTTATCGCCCTGAATGCCCAGGGAGTAGGTTTGAATTTAACGGTTGTTGACGCATCCGAAGTACCGGCCGCCGTCGTCTCCGCCCAGGCATCCTACTTTCCCGGATCGACCGTAACGGTATGGGAAAAGCAAACAGCTTCGGCCAAAGGTTCGAGTGCGTCCAAGTATGTAGCCACTTTCAAGAATGGCGGGCAAAATGCGCGTGCGCGCTATACTGCTGCCGGAACGGGACTGTCGGCTACTACTTATTACAAAGCCGGAGAACTGCCCACCGCTATTCAAACAGCAGCCCTAAATAACTATGCCGGCTACAAGCTTATGCACGGAGAAAAGCTCCAGCTCTTGGAGAAAACTTACCTTGTTTACCGGATACAGCTGCGTAAAGGCGCACAAAAGCTGACGGTTTACGTAGATGAAAACGGCAATGAAGTTTCCGGCAGTAAAGTACCCGAGGAGATCCAGGAAGCCGAGTAATTGTTCCAGCTTGTCAGTCGTCAGTGAGCGGCAACCAGTGATGATGCACCAGGCGAAATGAAGCCGGTCGGATGAAATTGATGGTATTGAAGCCTGGACTTAGATCCGGTTCAATACCATTGATTTTCATCCCGGGTATGGTCAACTGACGACTGACAATAGTTCCCAAGTATTGGAATTTTTCAAACACGCTTCTCCAGCCATTCCTTAAAAGAAGACACTTTCAGCCGGCTGACAATAGGCTTTTCGGGCAGGTCAATTTTTAATTGAAGAACGATCTTGCGGTGAAAATAAGGCTCCATGGAAAGCAGCGCATCGCGATTGATCAGCATTTGCCGGTTGATCCGAAAAAAACGATCCGGGTCACAGGCACTTTCGATATATTCCAGCTTTTTGAACAGAGGATATTTACTGCCGGCAAAAGTGAAAAGATGAACCAGGCCGCTTTCGAAGTAAAACGCGGCAATATCCCGGATATTCACAACGATAGTTTTGTCGCGGATCTGGGTCAGGAAATTTTGCTGAAATACCGGCACCGGCGGCTGAAATACCGGCACCGGAGTGCTGTTCCTCTGACCCAGAGCCTTGATCAGTTTCCGGTATTTTTCTAAAGCGTTTTGTATCTCTGCTTCCTTGAAAGGCTTTAG
>JAGQXH010000571.1 GCA_020436695.1 Lewinella sp.
ATGCAGGTGATCGAAATGGACCGCTTTTTTTTCCAAACTCTGCGGGCTATGGCTGATACTTATTTTAAGGCTACCAATAATGCAGACTTAGCCGCTGATATGCAACGCTTTGTGCAATACTTCGGAGAAAAGACCGAAATTATTCCCAAATCGGAGGATTAAAAGCTTGTTTGTTAAGCAAAAATTAATTTACCTTTGCCCCCGGTGGACGGCATACAGCCAGCTCCCAGTGAACTCCCCCAGGGCGGAAACGCAGCAAGGGTAGCAGGTTGAGCGGTTGGTGTGCTTGTTCACCACATTTTTTTTACTCCGTTTTGATCCTTTCCAGACGTACGTCAAGCTCCTTATCCGCTTTTATGTATTCCAGTACCATTAGATAGTCGTCAACTGCCGGGAAAACCATAAAGAAGCTTTCCTGATCATCCAGTTGGATTTCGTTTTCGATCAGATTCGCTTTATCCAGGAAGTATGTTTTAACAATCTTTTTGTTTTCCAGCTCTTCGCTCTTCGAAAGGAATACGAGCCAGCCACCATCCTGATAAGGCCGGGAAAATCCGTATTTAAAGTAATTGTAGGAATTCCGGTCAAACTCGTGAACGGCATCTCGGGTATGATAACGTTTTTCAAATTTACCGATGTACACCTTTTCTTCTAATCTCCGATCTATTCTTTTGCTGTGCAGAAGTTCAAGGTTTTCGGAAAGGTATAACAGATAAATATCCCTGATCAGCAAGTTGTTTTTAGTACCCTTAGGGTTTTTCTTCAGGCGGTAGATCTCGACCGGCATGATGATCTGGCCGGAAGTCAACCTAAGTATGTCTGCAATGACTATGTCGTGGAGGAGAGCGTCGGGATGATCTTTCGCGACCAGTATATCATTACTGAGGAGCTCTTCGTTGGCAAAGAATTCCTGTTGCAGGATCTGCCCCTGCCGGTTGAGCCGGATACTGAAAATACCTTTGGCATCCTCATAAGCATCATGATCTTTATTTTGAAAAAAATAAGTGCCTATCAGTGTGATCTCGTCTTCCTGAATAAAAGCCTTTTTGACCCACACTGGATGTTGCGCACTCTCGAGTCCATCAAAATAGAACAACTCTTTTCCAGATTTAAGATCAACTCCCAATACGTTCAAATCATACGTTCTCGAGCTATTAAGAATTTGAGCATACGTTAAGCTCAGCAGCGTTTGTTCATCAGCTGCCAGAAAAGTAGCGAAAACTGGCATTTTTTGGTTTTCCCTTCCTAAATGGGTCCATTCGTCCTGCTCGGTTCCATCCGGAAGAAAAGAGATCTTTGGTTGTACTTTTTTTTGTCCCAGGCCGGTTGATCGGGTGCTATAGTTAACAAAGCCGTCGGGAGCGGAGACCAATTCTTTACGGGTAATATTTTCTGCCGTATAACCCAGGAAAAGATTTTTGTCGTACAGCGTAAATTCAATTTCTTTGCTCGTTACCTCATTACCTTGGCTGTCGTATAAGGCTACCCAAACCGCCCTTTTACTGATGCCGTAGGTGTAGCCGGTAGGAGCATTATCCATGAATTCTATGGCCAAATACTTCCCATTGTAGGCTATGTCTCGGACATTCAAACCGTAACTTTCATTTAGTTTGAGGCTGCCAATAGGTTCCAAATTGGCGTCGACCAGATCCAGCCGGAACTCAAAAATTCTTCCCTTGTTCTCTTCGGTGCGATTCAAAAAAAAGTAACCTTCAATTCGATCGCCATTCAGGATCGTTCCTGCCTGCACCAGGTATTCCACTGCAGTGGCTTTAAACGTTCTTTTTTGGGCCTTTCCCGTAAAGCTGCTCAACATTATCAGCACCAGACACCATAACAGGGATTGAAAATTTTGCCTACTCATAATTTATACTCTACTTATTAATTTGCTTCATGATTTCCCGGCTTTCTTCCAGATACGATCTTAGTAAAGAACTGTGAGGAGATCGGGCGACCTTATCCTTCAGATAGAAGTATGCCATACTTACCAGATCTTTCGGACGCATTTTGCGCAACATCCTCACTACCTGCCGGGCTTGCATTTCAGCAAAGTAATTTGGCGAGGGTACCGCCTGGTCAAAATCGTTGTGCTGGATCGAATAATAGGTATCCATGAGTGAACGAGCAATTTTAGCCTGGAGATAAGTATTATCCGGATCGTGCTGGATCAAACTCAGTCCGATAATCAAGGCATGGGCAGTAAAACCTTCTGCCAGCATAGATTCAAGGATCTCGTAACCCGCCTGCTCCCGCCAGAGATTTGGCGGATTGACTCGTTCATTTTGATCATCTCTTTGACTAAGTAAACGTTCTACCATTTCCAGCCGCTTTGCCAGGGCCGGATGGGAGGCCAGACTGTCTGGGTGAAAAAATCGATCTTTGGCACTTGCGGAGTTGTCCCCGAATGAACCCCCAAACATACGTTCTTCTTCGGCGAGCCATTCTTCCTGAAACTGGAAGCTATCCAGCTTGAAATAGGTGGGTAAGTCCAGATCGGATAGCGGAAAAAAATGATAGTCTCGCAATCGATAAAGGGCCGTTTGGGCGGCCGACTGTGCATAGATACTCTGTTCCAGCAACAGCATTGCCAGAGAATCTGCCTCCAGTTCATCTCTTCGGCTTTCCCGGCTGAGGTTGTACAGGACAGTTTTTACTTCTTCTTCTGACTTTTGCTCTTTACGTTTTCTTCTCTTCTTTTTATGATGACCGAGTATTGAGCTGATCTCCATATAATACTTAAGGGCCCGATCACTGTGGTGTAAATCCTCATGAGCCAGTTCATGGCAAAAAGCGTAGGCCAATTCGGCTTCGGTAGTGAGGTGCTGAAATAAACCGAGATTGATCACAAAAATGCCATTCCCCATACTTTGTGCATTCGGTACGTAAGATCGGTTAATAAATATGAGCGGATCTATGGCAAGTCCGTTAGCCTGGATCAATCCGTTGAACAAATGCTCTGTATACCTTTGCAAAGAATCATGGAAAATGAATTCATGATGGGTGATCGATCTGATCAAATCCCGGTGACGTTGGTAAAAAATCTCTTCAGCTTCACGATCATAAGCTATCGGACTTTCAGCAATGGACACCTCCCGCCGTTCCCGAAGCGTTTCAAATAAAAGGCCTGTATCCTTTGGGAAATACGGAGAAGCCCGGAAATCATCGTAATCCTGGGCGAGAAGCGTCGAGGAGAAAAACAGAAAATAGAATGTGGCAAGTCGATACAGAGAGCTTGACATATGATGAAAAGATTTTATTCACTGATTGTCAATCGAATGCGCATAGGCAAAGGTAAATGTTTTTCCAAAAAAAAACAGGAGATCCGCTACCGCGAACCTCCCATTTATTTTCCGAAAATAGAATAATCCTTTAATCCGGTCTTAGAAAATGTACTTCACACCCATCTGCAATCTCCAGGCTACATCCAGTACACTGGTAGATAGACGATAAGATTCCGTCGGGAAATCAGACGTTCCTGAAATGGTATTCAGACGGTAGATCGGCTGACCATTGTCTCCCACGCCGCGGTAGTTCAGCAGCGTAGACTGCCATGCTACCTGAGGAATACCCCATTTGTTATTGAACAGGTTGCCGATGTTGAGGAAGTCCAGTGTCAGTTGCAGTTTATGAACATCCGTTTTAGTAAACTTAATGTCCTGGGCAATACGCAGGTCAAAGCGGTTCACCCACGGCGTCAGACCTCCGTTACGTTCGGCCAGTTGACCGCGACGGCCGCTCAGGTATTCGTCCTGATCGATGTAAGCATCGAAAAGCTGCTGTTGCATTTGTGCGGTAATGGTTTCACCATTCAGCGTGAATTCCTGGAATTGCAGTTCCGAAGCGTTATTGGGTACATAGATCAAGCGATTGGAAGCATCGCCGAAGTCACCGGAATAGGTATAGGAGAAACGGCCATTATTGCTGCCATCGTAGAAAACACTGATCAGCGTACCACCGCTTTGGTAAGCCAGGTTACCGACTACACGGTTGGGCAGGTCGAAACCGGCGAAGCCCAGTTCCGGATTATTTCGGTCAGACTGAACGGTAGCCGTCCAGAGAGAGATGGCCTGTGATCCACCGGCGGCATCCAGGTCACGTGCCCGGGAGCGCGTGTAGGCGGCCATGGCGTAGAAACCGTTGTCGAACTGCTTACTCAGTTGTGCAGTGATAGAGAAGTAATCGGCTTTTTCCTTGGCATTGGTCAGATAGAATACATTACGGAAATCCGGATCGTTGCTGTAGCCGGACAAGCCCGTTTGAGCCGTCCAGATACCGCGGGTATCCGGTCCGGCCAGCGTGGCGTCCGGAGCTCTCAGTACCGGGTTGTAGGCAACTGGAGTGCTTACATCGCGGTTGTACATCAGCTCCAGAGTACCTTTGATACCAAGGGGCAGGTCCTGATCCAGGCCAATATTCGTACGCCACACCTGCGGCAATTTGAAATTCTCATCGGTCAGGTTCAACTCATTGGACAGGGAAGTAGCAGGATTATCCGGATTGTAAGCGGTTACATCCGGGTTGAAGGTAATGCCATTATCGATCACTTCCTGGCCTTCGTAGCCTAGACCACCACGGATCACACCGGAACCGTTCACCTGGTTGGATAACCATACGAAAGGAATACGGCCGGAGAACAGACCTGAACCACCACGGAGTACCGTTGTGCGGTCACCGTTCAGGTCATAGTTGAAACCGACGCGCGGAGAGAACAACGGATTCACTTTCGGGAAAGTGCTTACATCCGGCGTAAAGGTGTTACCCTCGCTGTCGGTGAAGCGTTTGTTCAGGTTATCCAGCAGTTCGTTTTTCGGAATATCGATCGGATAAAAAGGCAGATCGATCCGCAGGCCACCGGTCAGTTTGAAGTTGGGATTCAATTGGTACTCATCCTGGATGTAGATACCGAACTGTCCGAAGCTGGTTTCATCGAGCGGCGGGGTAGTGGAACCGTCCAGTGCATATCCTTTGGCAAAAGCTACCGGGTATACATTCGGGTTCTTATTGATCACCGCTTCTACGAAGTTGTCATAAGTATCAAAGCGATAGAAGCCGTTGAACACCGGGTTAAAGGCGTTCACAAAAGTCATATATTCCAGGTTAAGACCGGCCGTGATGGTATGGGCTCCCCGGTAAAAAGTGGTGTTGTTGGTAATGTTGAAGATATTGTTTTCCAACTTGTTACCAACCGTGAACAGTTCGTTACCCATCGTCATGTAGTACAGTGGGTTGCCGGAAGCGTCCGGTTCCAGTACTTCGATGAACGGGAAATCCTGACCGCCCGGAATACCGCGGGTCGGGTCGGCGATCTGAGTAAAACCAACGTTCAGTTGGTTAGACAGTTTGTCGCTCAGCAGAGAGTTCAGTTCCAGCATGTACGACTTCACCTTCCGGTCGTTGGTGTAGTTGTTGTTGCGGAAGTTGATGTTCTCCACACCCGTTCTGGTCGTGTTCCGGTAGCGGGTGGAGATGTAACGGATAGAGTTGCCATTGGTCGGTACGTCGGTGAAAGCCGAGTAGTTGTTGTAGCGAGCCGTCAGTTTATGGTTCTGATTAATGTTGAAATCCAGACGAACGTTGATACGTTCCTGCTCAGAAGCAAACGGATAGCTGTCGGGAGCTCCGGTATCATAACCGTATAAATTCATGATCTGGGTCCGAACAAATTCGGCCTGTGAAAGCGGTACTCTGGAAATGATCAGACCGTCCGGCGTTTCGCCTTCGCGGGCAGCTCTTTTCAAGAAGGAAGGTACAGCTTCA
>JAGQXH010000572.1 GCA_020436695.1 Lewinella sp.
AAACCTAAAATTGGTTCATTTATTTTTGCTCCGTCATTTATAGATTGCAATATATCATATATCTTCTAAAAAGTCAACACGCCTGTACAGCTAAAAAGCCGGACATTTGGTCAAATGCCCGGCTTTTTAGACAAATATCCTGACAGTCAAATACCTAATATTTATTTACTCCACTCTTCGATGGATTTCTTGTTCATGCGCACGTAATCGGCGTTACCGGCAGCTTCGGCCAGTTCCATGGATTTTTTAGCCGCTTCGATAGCTTCTTTCTTGCGATTGAGATCTGCCAGTATCAGCGCCTTGCGGCGTACCTGCCAGAACATTGGGTTATCACCTTCAGTAGCTTTGTTGATCCACTCCAGCGCTTTGTTGAGGTCTTTGCTCGTCTCGTGGTAGTAGCTGGCAGCAGCGTAGTAATCATTGGCAGTTGGACCGGCCAATACGCGTTCGATAGCTGCCGTCACACGCTTGTCAACTTCCACGCTCAAAGGAAGGACAGCCGCCGTTTTATCCCAGGCAAAAATGATATCTGCCTGATCGGTTCCAATATTGTCAATCGTGATCGTGAAGTTCTCGATCTTATGACCTGCATTCATGGTTTTGGCCTTTACAGTGACTACCGCTTCTTTGTCTGGATAACTCATCCAGTTACCATTATCGTAAGGATAGAACATGATATCCCAGGAATCGGCAGCCGGCTTGGAAAGAATAGCATAGGACCCCGCCTTCAGTTCCTGACCATCTACTTTTACATCATCACTAAAAGTGATCTTCGTAGCCGTATTGGCTCCGGTACGCCAAACCTCGCCGAATGGCACCAGGCCGTCAGCAGCAAAGATCTTCCGGTCTTTAACACCCGGACGGGAATATTCTATGTTAACTTCCGTAAGACCTACTGATTGGGTCAGTTTACTTCCGGGGCTCGGAGCTGGGGTTGCAATCTGGGCAACGAGTGGCTGGCTCAACAGAGCCACCGCAAATACGATACAGTAATTGAGAACCAGTCTTTTCATTTTAATTTTGGTTTTGAATTTATAATTGGCAAATTGTTACCTGTAATCAAAGATCAAGGCATTGTATTGGCCGGCGAAGAAACGGAAAATCGGAAACTTATTCCGCATTTTACCATGCTCTTTCCTACTGTGGATTACCGAATTGCACATCGTATACAAATATCCTACAGCCGGTTTCAGCACCAGCGGCCGACAAAAATGCATTCAGACTTTGGAAGAAATTCTTAAGAGTTTGTCTTAAAACCTATACTACCGTCAAAAAGCTGAGCTGACAGTCAGGACGTTTTAAGACTCTCTGAGGGGCAAGAAGCTCCCCTGTGGCACCTATCGAGCTTAATAACGCATCTTTTCAAACAAAGTTGAACGGGATTAAAGGAAAAAGTAACATTGCAGAGGATAGGACGTTCTTTAGTGATAGGTTTATCGAAACAAATATACACGTGCTGCAAAAAAAATTAATCATCAGTGTATTCGCAGTTATCGGTCTGGCACTGGCATCTATTACGCTTTGGCTTACCGAGCTGATCGTACAAAACAGCTGGATAGACAGCAGCTGGCTGTGGTCGTCACAATATGCTGTTTTCGGCATTGACCTCTTCGCTTCACTGGCCTACCTCATTCCCATTCACCAGCTTAAAGATATCAGCTGGCAACGGCTGTGGATGCCCGGCCTACAACTTTATTTCATTGGTTTGATCACCTTTTTCCTTGGGAAGAGCATCATTTATTCCATTTTTTCTCCGTTCGGCATTCTAGAACTCGATCCAAGACTACTTTGGCTGATGCTGGCCACGCTTATTATTACCACCGCCAGTTCGGTTTACTACCTTACCCGCAACTATCTTTATCCAGTCAAAGGGGCATTTATCCCATTGCTTGTCGGTGTACAGGTCTTAGTTGTCGTGCTATCCGCAGCGACAAGCTATTTGTTCCTGTCGGGTGGTCTTTCCGCCCAAAATCTCGTAGAATCGGTCAGGGTTGGAATACCCTTTTTTTATTTCACACTACTCCTGGGACTGTTCTCCATTTTCTGCATTCGGAAATTGCCCCTCATTGCCGAACAGGAGCACCAGGAAGAGATACTCGATGATGTCGAATTCCCCGGTTAAGTACTACCTGATCATGGCAATATGAGGGATCCCATCTTCCAGATAAGGATCTCCGACAGGCTTAAAGCCCAATGATCCATAAAAATCGATTAAATAGGACTGGGCCGATATTTTAATGACAGGATGATCAAATAAGGTTTCCATCCGCGCCAGTGACTCTTCCATAAGTTTCCGGCCGATACCGGTACCACGTACCAATGCAGAGGTAATGACCCGCCCAATGGAGGCATACTCAGCATAGGAAAGCCCCACAGGTATCAAACGGGTATAGGCCACCAGTACATTGTGCTGATACCCCAGCAAATGCCAGGATGCCTGATCCTTACCATCTGCATCCAGATAAGGACAGTTTTGTTCCACCACAAATACAGCCTGTCGTAGGGCCATCAGCTCATAAAGCTGATCCAGTTCCAGTTCGTAAAAAGTCAGACACTTAAAAACTGTAGCAGGGGAGTCTTCCATTATTTCCTCCTTTTCTTCCCTTTTTGCCGAACGGGAAGAGCGAAAAGGCAGCGTAAATATCCGAGCCGTACAGATCCTTACGGCTGAACCAGCTTCCCAGGTGATCCGTACCTACGGTGAGAGGGCCCAGCCGGATGGCGGCGCCAATGCGTACATGCTGCCAGTTGTAAAATGACACCGGCAAGTTAAAACTTACCCAGGTATGTTCAAAACGGGGAGCGATGGCAAGAAGACTACCCCGGCGGAGACCATTATCTCCAAGGGGAAGATAGTGGAGTAAAAGGCCGCCGATAAATATATTGGAGGTAATGGCATGATCTACCTGAAAGCTGATGGCCGAAGGCAACATTATACTGATGGAATTGTCCTGGAAGGTGGCCGTGGAATCCCGCAGGACATCGAAGCTGAATGAACCTGCCAGTTGATCCAGATCAGTGAGATCATTGATACCGGCATAGTCTTCCGGATAAAGTTGAACCGGATCACTATTCAAACGAATATTATGACGTTGAGCCGTATTCTTAAAGCGGATCTCTCCAATATCGAGGATGGAGAATCCGAATTTCCAGATGTACTCTCCGGAATCATATCCATCAACCGTAGCATACATACCTATATCGATCCCTACACCAGAACCGGTAGGGTTCAGTTCGTAGTTTTCGGAAGTCAAATTATCGGTATAGCCATACTTAAGGCGTGCACCACTGCCTTCCAGGCCATTGCCTACAATACGGGCCAGATCGAACTCTTTCCGGCTGGAGAAAAAGGCGCCGTCATAACCACGTAGATATTTGGCCGTAATCCCCAGGTTAAAGCTACCATTCGGAGCCGGCGAGCTAAGCGTATAGTTTAGCCCAATCTCAGTAAAGCCTAAAGCACCAGCCTGCATGGGCGCTACCTGAAAGAACTCATCGGCCCGCAACTGATTGAATTTATAATAGCTGAAGTCATTATCTACTCCGGAGGCGCCGGCAATGAAACGGGCAGCTGTCACCAGCCCGATGGAGTTGTAGCGGTCGATCTTGTAGTAGAACGACGGCCCCATTACGGTTGAGCTCGCGTAGGCAAACCGCCTTTTGTCATCATTATAAAAATCCATGACCAGAAAACCCGGAGGCATGGTTTCGGGATTGGCAAGTTCAGGGGAGATCAGAATATTCTTGTTGAGCTCTTTATTCAAAAGGTCCGGCAGGCGGGCATTTCGGAAAAAGAAATAGTTGTTGTCCGCAAAAGCGGATACCTCCCCGAGGTTAATTTCCCAGCGATATGGTGTAATGGCCGGAGCTGCCGGATTCAGACGGGAAGCATTAATTCCCGTCAGGGTGTTGAGTCGGAGACCGACCTGTTCTTGACCTTGCAGATTTAACAGGGAGAACAAGCAGATTAGGAATGACAATAGACGCAGATTCATGCTAGTTGCTTATAGGATCTGTAAATCACCCCGTAGCCGGACGTAATGACTGAAAGAAAATGTTAGTTAAGAGTATAAGAGAATTTCCGTTGCTGTGGATTTTCTCAGGGGACTTTACTCAGCCATTAAAACAATTGCCATAGCCACCGGGTGTAATGTTCATAGTTTTAGCAGGACTGAGCAGTTTCCCTACAATAGAGCTCAATCCATTACGGATTATAGTTTCCCACAGTGTGCAATAGTAGATGAACGCCAATGAAGTAACCCAATATCTGGGGCTCTTGATTATACGATTGGGTTAATGTTAAGGTTACAAATAGTGCAGGAGATCACTTAGTGATTAGTACTAAACGGAAGGGCAAAATTAAAAATTGTTTGATGCAAAATGTCTTTTAAAAGAAATTTAACATCCTCAGCCAGATCTTGGGCCCCAGAATACACCACCCGGCAAGAGCCGTTCCTATCGCAAAAATCAATACAGCCGCCGCCGCCGCATCTTTAGCCTTACCGGCTAAAACATGATATTCGGGCGACACCAGATCGGTTAGGTATTCCAGCGCCGTATTAAAAGCCTCTGCCGCCAGTACCCCAAATATGCAAAGTGAAATAATGGCCCATTCCGTCCCTGTTAATCCCAACCACAATCCCATGCCCAGGACGGCTATAGCCAGTACTACATGGATCCTGGCATTGGGCTGCGATCGAAAAAGGTCTTGCGCTCCTTTGAAAGCGTATTTAAAACTGAGCAGACGCTTCATAAACATTCATTTATGAAATTGTTGATAAATTCCGAATAAAATTCGTCAATAGAATTTAATTCTGTTTCTTTTTAATTTAAGGAATATTTCATAACTTTAGTGAACATTAAATTCTGAGCTATGAAAAAGCTGGCTTTCAGGTTTGGCCTTTGGATGCTCCTTGGATTTATTGTTTTCTTTCTCTTCATGCACCTTTTGGGGCTCAGTGACAACTACAACCTCCGGGTGCTGAACGGAGTGATCCATCTGGGAATAATCTATCTCACTATAAAAGCATTTCGCTCAAAGTATCCTGATACAGTGAGCAACTATGTCTCAGGTACGGCTATGGGTATTTATGTTTCCCTGGTCGGAGTGTTAGGGTTCACCATTTTTATGATCCTCTTCCTTTCTTTTAGCCCGGATTTTCTAAACGAGCTGCGTAAGGCGATGCCAATGGGTGATTACATCACTCCCATCACGGCCAGTATTTTCATATTGGTGGAAGGCCTGGCCATCAGCCTGATCGGCTCCTACATCCTCACTCGGGTTATCGACATGAACCTGGCACGAACCTGAACGATCATTTTCAGCATGATGGTTGAGGCTCTGCCGAATCGGCAGGGCCTTTTTTTGTGACTGTGGAAGGTGGCTCACTTTTGAAGTGTGCCACCTCCCGCACCACAAAAAAAAAGTCACACCGTTTTGGTGTGACTTTTTAAATTATAATCCCATGAACATATCCAAAATTAATAAGACTTTTTCTAAGTGATCAAAATTCACAACATTCACAAATGGTATCACTTAGATTATCTTCGCGCCATTTCGACCGAAAAAGAGAACTTTAACCTAACAAATTGTAATCTTTCGGCCTGAAAGTCTTACGATGTGTGACCTAGTGCTGTGTTCAGATCAGTGTCTGAAGATGGTCGGGCGCGATTATTTTCTTAGGGAATTAATAAGCAGTGGAGAAAGAGTAGATCGTCCCGATAAACTCGGGACGACTTACCAC
>JAGQXH010000573.1 GCA_020436695.1 Lewinella sp.
TCGCTCGTAGTCGTATACCAGGCCCCTTCTAATACGGATAGAACGTCAGGGATGGTTTGGTCTGCTTTAGGTGTTTCAATGCCTGCTTTTTGATCGGCAGGATCATTTGATCTTTTGCCACAATACTTGAAACATATGACCAAAAAGGCAATGAAAGCAACTGCATACATGCTCAGTTTATAGATCGCAATTGCTTTTTCTTCACTCTCATTTTGTGCATTTTCGGCCAGATAGTGATTGATCATTTCCCCAAATTGGTGCAAATTCGGTTTATTCATATGATGGGCAATGATCTTGGCTGCATGACTTAGCGTAACCAGGGAAGAATGTTCGAACAAGTCCAGTACGTCCGTTTTAAACGCGACATCCTTCTGAAAGGCAGTGGAGAAGAGCGTATGCACATAGTTTATGTATTCCGTCGTTAACGGCTGAAAGTAAGGAGGCAGATGCCGGAATACGTGCATAAAATGGGGGATAATATATTTGGAAGCAATGGGATCGATGCGGTACAGATCGTTCTTCTTTTCCCTGGTGAAAGAAGTCTTTTGTCTGGCTTCGCGCAGCATTTCCTGTAAAAAAGTAAAAGCTTTCTGGTAGGATCTATCGCGGTAAGCTGCCGGGAGCTCAAATTTCGAACTATCGATGAGACGCAGCCGGTTGAGCGATAGAAATCCTTTTTCGGAAACGCACCTGTACATCATGTACTCGTAGCGTGCGGTAAAATAGGGCTCCAGCCAATTCTGGAAAGCAGGATCATATACATCTTCCCAGCTTTCCGGGGTTTCAAAGAAAGTCGCTTCACCGGTTTCGAGAAAGGCCAGTAGTGGTTTATTGCGATATAGACGCAGGTGCTGTTCCGGACTTCTTTGAAAGTCCTCCAAACCCGCGATGATGGCTTGTTGATCGTATTCCAGTTGGTGAATGTTGAGCTTGGTCTGACCGCTTCGACTCAGACGCCGCAACAATTCTCTGCGCAGTACCTCAAAATCGATCTTGTCTATCCGGTCAAGTTGATCTTCGGGAAAGAGATGTACCGGACTTTGAAAGGGAAAAGTGGTAAATGGTTGCATAATTATCAGAGATGGCTAATACGCTAAATAGATGCTTATATCTGAGGGGGCGGGATAAAGATCGGAATTGATTTCCTTTTATTCATTTTCTGCGGAGAATAATCCTTTGATCTCTTCATCTGTCTTGTGGAGCTTTTCCCGGCAAAAACTGATCAGTTCGGCGGCCCGGCTGAGTTGCGAGGAGAGCTCATCCATACCCAGGCTGTTGTCCTGGATGGCATCTACAATGCTTTGCAGCTCCTTTAGCGCCGCTTCGTAAGTCATATCCTGCATGAATGGCTGCTGATTTTGTTGAGGGTAAAGTTAGAAAAATTGTAAAATTGGTGGCTGTTGGAATATTTGCTTTGTATTGCACCGCTTTCTCATATCCTGATCTGGCTGAAGATGCATGGACTATCGACTTATGACTGACCGACTGACGACTAAATATCCACCGTACTATCAACATCTCCATCTCTGAACACGGTCGTGATCTTATCTCCCTTCTTCAACGCTTGTCCGGAGCTAATGACCTTTCCTCCGGCCTTGGTCAGCGTAAAACCCCGTTCCAGGGTATTCTCGATGCTCAGGAGGTGGATCATTTTATCCAGATGATCCAACTTTTGCCGGTTACTGCGAACTTGCTGCTGTGCCCGGGTAGGGAGTTCGGCTGAAATATAGTCGAGCAGTTGGTGCTGCTGTTGCAGTTTGTTTTGGGAAAGATAAAGCAGCGTCTGCTGTACGGAGCGTAGATGGCTATTGGCTTCCTGCATGCGTTGCCGGGAGATCAGTTGCAGTTGTTGGGCCTGTTGTAACAAGCGGCTTTCAAATTGCAGATGACGGGCAATGAGCCATTCCGCCACGGCCGTCGGCGTTTTCAGGCGCGTATGTGCCACCAGGTCGGCTACGGTTTCATCGATCTCGTGGCCGATGCCGGTAATGACCGGCAGTTTACATTTGGCGAGGGTTTTGGCTACTTCCAACTCATCAAAGGCACTCAGGTCCAGGCGCGAGCCTCCTCCGCGGATGACCACCACGGCATCAAACTGCTGTTTGCGGCGATTGATCTTTTTGATCTGGGCCGGTAGTTCCACGCCTACCTGTTGCCCCTGCATGGCGCTGGGAAACAATTGCAGGTCGAAATGATAGCCATAAGCGTTTTTTGCCAGTTGCTGGACGAGATCGTGATAACCGGCTGCGGTTTCACTGCTGATGACGGCCAGTCGCTGTACCACCAGCGGCAGTGATAACTGGGCGTTCAGACCGATCAGGCCGGACTTTTGCAGGGTGGTGATCGTTTGTCGCCGCTGTAGCTCCAGTTGCCCCAGGGTATAGGCTGGATCGATCTCATGGATGATCAGTTTTAAACCATACCGCTCGTGGTAGTCGACCTGCACTTTAAGTCTGACGGAGCGACCTGCCTGAAGGATCTCATGAATGTGTAATCCCAACTGCTTACGGATCTGCCTTCGGGCCGGCTCCCAGATAGCGGCTTCACTTTGGGCGATGATCGTGCCCGCCTCTTCCTCTTTTTCTACCAGCGACAGAAAAAAATGGCCCCTCGATTGATTGATCTGGGCGATCTCGGCGGTGATCCAGAGCGGCTCTGAAAAATTCAGCGCCAGGATGCGGCGGATGTATTCGTTGAGCTGGAAAAGGGTGTAGGTTTGCATGCTTGTAAGTCGTAAGTCCCGGAGTCGTAAGTCGTAAGTCGGATCGTCTTGTACAATTTGATCTACAACTGCCTCATGTTTCTGACAATCATCAGTACAAATACATACGTGGAGACTAGCGACTGATGACTTACGACTCACAGACTATATCCATTCTTAAAAAACCTGCGTTTTTACCATTCAAATATAGACGCTTTAGTAGCAAATCGCCTCAATTCTCATTCATATATCATTTTTTTCTAACGAATTTTTCTTTTGCAAAGAAAAAGCCTTATCTTTCGACCTGAATTTTGAATCATGCGAGCCAAGCTCGTCAAGATTATAATCATAGGGATGACTTTTGGGCCCTTCCGAAGCACACAGTCGGAAGGGCTTTTTGATTTCACGCCCCGCGTGAAATCATCCCGCATGAAGCCCTGTGGACTGAATCGGGATGTTGAATTTGAGTATTTAGCTTTTCGCTCCGCCATTTTTCCTCTGCCGAAGCGTCTCTGTCATTCCTCAGTATTTCTTCTGTTCAAATTATCCTATCCTATTTTGGAAAAATACTTACCGCATTTTTTTCCTACTTATTGCCTGAAATGGTAAATTTATATACATTTGCATCCGCCAATTTAGGAATGAGAGGTGAGAAGTGATCGGTATGTTCATTCCTCGCTTCTCATTCCTGCCCACTTGCCGAAGTGGCGGAACTGGTAGACGCGCTGGATTCAAAATCCAGTTCTCGCAAGAGAGTAGGGGTTCGATTCCCCTCTTCGGTACCAAGGGTTTCAAGAGATTAGGTTCTCTTTGAAACCCTTCTTTTTTAGGAAAGTAGCTAACAATAATAGCAAACAGTAGCAAACTTACTCAAAATTTTGGTCGGATTCCAGGGGGAGGATGGTTACAGAGTTGATGAGGTTTCACTTTCATGACAATCTCTAAAATGTTGTATTGGCCTTATTCTGGGTTCTTATGTGGATAGAACGAAAGTAATCGCCCATTTTTGCCGATGTGTATAACGTAGTAATTGCCATTAAAATAGTACCCCCTTTTGTCAAAAATGCTAAACTCTTTACCCTCTCTCAATTTATTTTCAATTTCGGGCATTAACTCCTTCACAGCAATTTCCAAGAGACGTTTCATATCCTTGAAGGAATAAGGGAAAGCCAATTTCCCTCCATTTTTCCAATCTCCGATTTGAAAATCTTCACAATGCCGAAGGAAAATGTGTAAGTACCTTTCTAAATCAAGCCAAATTGGAATTTTAGAACCATAAGGAGAAAGGTTCATTGTTTCATAAGAGAGGGCCTCCCTTTTGATCTCTGCATATAGCTCCTTTTCGGACGCGATTATTTCCTTCAATTTTTTATTCGCAGACCTGTTAATCTCTTTATCGACAAGTCTATACCTTTCCTTTCTTCTTCTCTCAAAAATTGCACTTAAGTCAGCTCGTTCATCAAGAGACAATTGCATCTTCCTTCTAATTTTGCTCCGTAAAAGGTAGAAACGTATATCCTCTCTAATGATCTTACTATCCTTTTCATGTATTCTTTCCCACTCATCAGCACTGATATTGTCTTTATCATACAAGATTTTGTAAGCAAAATATTCGTTCCATTCCTGGTCAATTAATGGCTTGCTTCCATCAGCCACTCTATTTCTGTATAGGGTTAAGAATCCAAGTTCTACGTTAAGCTGTTCATCGTATGGAATTTCGATATTTATAGTCCCAGGAATTTCTTTTTTCCCCTTTTGGTTATACGAATCTTGAAAGTCGATTTGAGTATGATGAATTGAAAAAACATCTCCACTCAAAAAGCCTTCTCTTTTTAATTTCCTGCTGTCATCATCTGATAAATGGCATAGAGGAGAAACCTCAAATTTTACACGACCATTAGTTCTGGATATCTCATTACTTCTAATGGAATTCTCAATATCCTCTCTTTCTCTTCGGTTATAGATTGGTGTCCCCATTATTGTTCTACCATACTGCCTAGCAGACTCTGAATCATGATGAAAATCTATGCTAATGAATTTGTCATATCTACCGAACATGTGATAAATTTCTTCAATCGAGAACGCAAAGTTGTCCTTCCTCAGAACCGAAATTCTGTCGTGAATTAACTCAATCTTTTTTCTGTAATACAACAGTCTTGGAAGTAACTGTTGTACTTCGCTTTTGTCTTTTTCAATATCTAATTCTTCAAGCTTCTTCTCTATCTCCAATGTCATAGGTTCTAGTACTTGTTCGCAAAGAAGGTATAGTCTTCCTATTTCATCGTTTTTCTCTTTGTCTGACATTTTTCTTTCATATTTATTCTTTTCTCTAAAATTGAATATTCAGCACGGGTTTTTCTGATTTTCAGCTTTGACTCATTCTAACATAAGTTGGGTACGCAGTGGGTGATATGAATTTCATATAGCTCTAGATAAGCCTGTATTAAACTTGAGCTTTGTAACTTCTTTCTGTAGAGAGTCTTTCAATTGCTGCTGCTCTTTTTTGATCAGCTTTTTTAAGTCGTCTGGGTTCATTTTTCTTTTTTCAACTTTAAGCTCTTCAATTTTCTTTCTTTTTGTTAAAAGTGGAGTTACGTCTAACTGCAAATCCGTATTATAGAAGGATACATTTTGCCTTCTTAAAATATTCATAAATTCATTTTGATCTCTAGCAGTCCTACTCCTAGGTATTATCCACCCTTGAATGAAGGCTTCATAAATCAGTAACCAACTATCGTTGAAAAAATCAACGGCGGATAACTCTTTCTTTAAGTCAGTCAAACCGGGTTTTCGCCCGGCATGAAGATTGTTCGATAAAATGTCGAGAGCCAATAATTTAGATATCACATCGTCGCTACCTAGAATAAATTTCAAATGCGAAGATCTTACTTTGATTTCGAGGGACTTGCAAATCCATAAGCACCAAGATGTTTCCATTGAATGTCCGAGATATTGATGCCTTTGGATTAGTTCATTAAGTACGCTCTGTATCTCTGCCTTATTTTCTTCATTCAGAAAATCCTTA
>JAGQXH010000574.1 GCA_020436695.1 Lewinella sp.
CTGATACCGACTACATCAGTACGCCGATAGAATGCTTCGGATAATTTCACGGAATCTTTGTCTTTGGAATGACATTAAAAATAAACACCAAAAAGAATTTTTTATATAAACCGATTTTCTTATATTTGATGGCTGTAAAGCATACTATTTTCACCCACCCAATTAGTCACATCAACTACAAAAGATCAGATTTTCTACCCTGATTCGAGCTCCCAAACAATGCCATGTCGGATAAGACTGCATTCTATCTAGGTATGAATAGTCTCCGCAGGTGCTTAATTCACCAGCATCACTTATCCTGCATGATCCACAACATTGATTAGCACTTGTTCAATACGTCCGAACTTGTTCGGCGGTCCGGATAGAAGTGAGCCCCCTCTGCTTTATCCATCAATGTAAGTAGTAAACCAATTCGGTCGACATTCAGTTGCATCTGCCCCAAACCACTAACGGGTTTTATAACGTCTATCCTGTTGGCCGGTAAGGACTTTTTGCAACAGTTGACTGAAATCCTCGGGATCCACTCCGACACGGAAATGGAAACGGTAAGCTATTGCCATTATGCAAACTTGCCACTACGAGGCCGCTTATGTATCCCCCATCATGAGCCATGTTTGCTGCCTATCGTATATCGGTGTATTTCCATGCCAACATTTCATAATACTCTAACAAGTTTTTATTATGCAAAAACAACCTCTTACACATTTATTGCCTGAACGAAGACGCGGCAAAACCCCTTCCCTGTCCCGATATTGGGCATTGTTACTCTTTTTGATGATCACCCTGTTGCCCAAGGTCGAAGCCGGGAATGAAAACAGCGCATACACCGATTGCGGTTGGGAAGCCTGCCCGCCTGCCGTAAAAGTTTCCTGTGGCGATCTGATCGATCCGGCCTATACCGGTACGCCAACCCCCACCGGGGAATGTGAAGGTGCCAAGATCGTGCACTCAGATGCCATTGCCGGCGGCTTGTGTTCCAGTACTATTGAGATCATCCGCACCTGGACCCTAACCGACAAAAACGGAAAAGAAAGTGTTTGCAAGCAATCCATCGAGATCGTGGACGAAAGCAAACCTTCCATCGTCGATGTGCCGGATTTTGCGATCGATCCGTGTTCCGACAAGTGGCCGAGCCTGAAAACGACCTGGACGGATAACTGCGCCGACGGCGGCGAGATCACGGCAGTGGGCGGACCGGTACAAAAAGATCCGGATAACGATTGTATTCTCTACTGCATCTACACCTTCACGGTGGAAGATGCCTGTGGGAATAAAGCTACTGCTACCACCAAAGTGACCAGCGATCACAGCAGCCTGAAACCGGATGTGAAGGACATCCCTGATTTTACCATTGAATGCGATGAAGAATGGCCGAACCTGAAAACCAGTTGGTGGGACGATTGCGCCGGTGAAGGTTATGTCTACGGTGTGCCCGGACCGGTGCATACCGACGGCTATAATGCCTGTGAGGAATACCGCTACTACATCTTTAAATATGTGAACGACTGCGGTAAATACGATGAGGAAAAAACCAAAGTCACCCGCCTCAAGGGAAGCGCCAAGCCGGATGTAAAAGACCTGCCCGACTTTACCATCAACTGTGGTGACGAGTGGCCGGAACTGAAAACCAACTGGTGGGATGACTGTGCCGGAGAAGGCAAGGTGGCAGGTGTGCCCGGACCGGTGCAAACCGACGGTTATAATGCCTGTAAGGAATACCGGACCTACACCTTCAAATACGTCAATGCCTGCGGCAAATACGACGTCGAGACCACGAAAGTGACCCGTCTGAACGGCAATAGTCAGCCCAAAGTGAAAGACATTCCTGATTTCACTATCCATTGCGGGGATGACTGGCCGGAACTAAAAACCACCTGGTGGGATGATTGCTTCGGCGAAGGTTACGTATACGGTGTGCCCGGCCCGGTCAAAACCGACGGCTACAATTACTCAGTGAAATACCGGATCTATACTTTCAAATACGTCAACCCCTGTGGTCACTATGATATTGAGACCACTAAGGTCACACTGAAAGACGATGATTGTAAACCGGATGTCAAAGATCTACCTGACTTTACCATCAGTTGCGGAGACGACTGGCCCGATCTGAAGACCGAATGGTGGGATGATTGCGGCGGGCAAGGTTATGTGCACGGTGTGCCCGGCCCGATACAGACGGATGGCTACAATTACTACGTCAAGTATCGGATCTACACCTTTAAGTATGTTAATGACTGCGGCAAGTACGACGTTGAGACGACCAAAGTAACCCTGAAAGAAGGCGACTGCAAGCCGGATGTCAAAGATGTACCCGACTTTACCATTGGCTGCGGAGAAACCTGGCCGGATCTGAAGGCCGAATGGTGGGATAACTGTGGCGGGAAAGGCTATGTACAAGGTGTACCCGGCCCGATACAGACGGATGGCTACAATTACTACATCAAATACCGGATCTACACCTTTAAGTACGTCAATGACTGCGGCAAATACGACGTCGAGACCACAAAAGTGACCCTAAAAGAGGGCGACTGCAATCCGGATGTAAAAGATACGCCTGATTTCACCATTGGCTGTGGAGATGCATGGCCAGAACTGAAAGCCGAATGGTGGGATAACTGTGGTGGCAAAGGCTACGTGCAGGGTGTTGCCGGTCCGAAACAGACCGAAGGATATGACCTGTGCCGCCAGTACCGGATCTACACTTTTAAATATAAGAACGATTGCGGTAAATACGATGAGGAGAAGACCAAGGTAACCCGGGTAGACAACAAGGCACCCTACCTGCCGGAATTGGGCGCTTCCAATCTGGAATGTATGGATGAAGTACCTTCTCCGAACGAAGTGATGTGGTTGGTGAAGGAGAAAGTGAAGGATGACTGTAGTGCGCATCCGAAGGTGACCATGACGCATGATTCAGGGGAACCCAACTGCTCCTATGGCAAGTTCAGTCGTACCTACACTTTCCGGCTCTGTGACGATTGCGGCAATTGCAAAGAGGTGAAGATCACCTACTCCGGAAGTTGCGGTGAGGGAGCTACCTACTGTACCATCACTCAGGGTGGCTGGGGCAATGCCGGTGCGCAATATCCCTGGAATAACTACAACGGTTCCGCCGGTACTGAAGAGATCATTTCCAAACTGATCGCTACCTACGGTAAGATCGTCATCGGTGATCCCATGCCGGGCAATTCGCTGACCATTTCTAGTGCTGCCTGTGTTCAGGCTTTGTTGCCGGCCACCGGCAAACCAGGAAGATTACCGCACGGAGATCTGGTGACCGGTGCCTATGGAAACTGTAGTCCTTATGGGTATTCCGATATGACGCCCGACGGCCGCCTGGAAAACAGCCTGGCCGGACAAGTGATCGCCCTACAGTTGAACATCTGGTACGGTAAAAAAATGTACGGATCGGATCTCGGTAAACTGAAGCTCGGATCCGGAGGATTGAATATCTCGACCAAGGAAGACCTGCCTTCCATTGTCAAAACGGTAGAGCAATTGCTCAAATACGCCAACCGCTACCTGGCGGGAGTAGACGGGCAAAGCCTGAATCAGGCCATCGCCTACACCGAGACATTGTCTAAAGTAAATCAGTATTTCGACGGATGTCGTCTGACCTCTATCTCGGAATGCGGTGGTGGAGCACCGGATGTAAGCTGTAACGATTTCTGTACGCTCACCATTGGCGGCTGGGGCAATGCCGGTGGCCAATACCCATGGGGAGGCGGATACGGCAAGGCTTCCACCAAGCAGATCATCGAAGCCCTGATGCACAAATACGGCCCGGTATTCCTCGGCGATACGGATGGAAATTCATTAAGTGTACAAGATCCTGGCTGCGTATTGGAAATGTTACCCGGAGGCGGACAACCCGGTATACTGCCGGCCGGCGATGCCGTTGCCAGCGGATACAATTGTTCCCCTTACGGATACGGCAAGCTCAACAATCTGGCCGCCCAGGCCGTGGCGCTTCAGCTCAACCTACGGTACAACCTTCATGAGAAAGAAGCTAACCTGGGAGGACTGGATCTGGGCAAATATTGTTTGCCGTTTAAATTGGGTGACCACCTGTCGGAATATCACCTCTACGTGGTACAGGATCTTCTTGATTTTGCCAACCTTTACCTGAGTGGGCAAATGGGTAATAGCAATGCTCTGGCCGGAGAACTGACCGATGCCATCAGCAAGATCAACGAGCGATTCGGCGGTTGCAACAGCAGCTACGGCAACTATCTCTCCGCACCGGTGCCTGACCTGCCTGAGCAGGAAGAATTCCGTGTCTTTCCAAATCCGGCAACCGACCGGGCCGAATTGCAGTATCATGCTAAAGAGGCCGGTACGGTAGTGATCCGGATCATGGATACCAGCGGACAGACCGTTCTGATTCAAAAACTGGATGCTGTGGAAGGAATGAACTCACTGGATCTTTCCACGGGAGAATTGAGCGGCGGTATGTACTATATCGCTACACAGAAAGGAGATGTGCTGCTACAGGACCGGCTGATCATTATGAATGATTGATAAGTCGTAAGTCCGTCAGTCGATGAGTTGTCAGTCGACTGAAAAATTCAAGTGTCAGGTATCAGATTCAGTTTTGGCTAAAATGCCCATTGAAACTGGTACTTGACACTTGTTTTTTCATCTTCGTTAACCGTCAACCGCCTAATACTCATTATGCCGATACTGCCACTCTACATAATCCAGTAATTGACCCAGTTCCTGATCACTTAGACTGGGGAAACTGGTCATTATGGTAGGCTTCCACCTATTCCAGTCCTCTACTGCCTTGGGATGCCCTTCGGCGATCATTTTTTGTGAATTTCGGATATAATTGTACAGGTCTTCCGGCGGATAGTCCTGCCAGCGAGACCGGACCCCGCCCAGCGCCGGCCCGGTCATATCATCTTTCATATTCCGGTTATGGCAGGCGGCGCAATTGGCTACAAACATACTTTTTCCCTTTTGTAGATCACGGTTGAAATACTCGAGCTCTCCTTTCAGGAAGACATGGAGTGCTGATCTTAAACGCTTGCTGTCCGTCACTTTATCATACCATTGGAAAGGAGTGGCCCGGTTTTGGAGATCGATCACGGCCAATACCGGCGAAGCCGCTTCCCCAATGAGGTAATCCTGCAGAAGTTGCCAGACTTCCCCCTGAGTGGATAATCGCTGTTCAGGACAAGGAAAACCGCCAATTTCTTCTAGCAGTACGTCATCCCAGCCATCGAAAGGAACAGCATCACTTCCGTCATCTATTGGTGATAGGTCGTCTACCCGAAGACGAACCTGAACAAAATCATTCGCCAGGTCTGCCACCTGGGGAATACGGAGGGCCTTGTCGATGACCTCGCAGTCTTCACAGTTCTGGGTAAAAAGCACCAGCATGGGCTTGTTCTCCCGCTGTGCAGTCTTTAGGGCCATCCAGTAATTATCAAATACATCCGGAGCGGGCGGTTTTCCAACACCGTAATAGAAAAACAACGCGCCGATCAATAATGTGCTCACTATGATGAAAGATAGTATCAGCGGATTAATAGATGTGCTCTGTCCGGGCGGCGGCAGGTGGTTGCGGATACGCTCCCATTGCCCTTCCGGTGGTTGCCGTTCATAAGAGCCCACCAGGCTTTTGATACCGGATTCGAAATTATCTTTTTCCATTGTGGTTTGATTTTTGGTTGTTAATTTCCACTCACTCACTCAC
>JAGQXH010000575.1 GCA_020436695.1 Lewinella sp.
ATCAAGACCAAAACCCTGCCCGAAATGCAGGAACAGCTGGGGCGCTACCGGCCGGGCAATCTGGTAAGAGTAGAATACTTCCGGCGTGGAGATGTCATCGCAAAAGACATTCTGTTAAAGAACAAGACCAATAATACCTCCATTATTACCGCCGACGAACACAACACGCTGCTCCGACTTGGATTTGACATCCGGGAACTCACCAAGGAGGAACTAAAAGACCTGGGCGTGAAGGGCGTTAAAGTAGTAAGCATCGTTCGCGGCAGCGTCATTGCCGATACCAAGATGGATCAGGGGTTCATTATCACCCGGGTCAACGACCGGAGAGTATCGGATGTGAAGCAGTTCATGCGCCTGCTGGACCGGGCCCGGGGGCAGGTGATGTTGTCAGGTATTTACGAAGAATTTGAAGGCGAGTATTATTACGTTTTTGAGAAATAACCTATCAGGTAATTTTTGAGATTTACGCGCTTAGATTTCACTCACGATCAATATGACTAAAAAAGAATTAGACCATAACCGCAATGAGGATAGTATGAAGTTGCTGATCTCGCAACTCAGGAGATACGAAGAGAAGATCAGTGTAGGTGGTGGTCTGAAGCGCATTGAAAAACTTCACAAGCAGGGCAAACTTACCGCCCGCGAACGCATCAAACAATTAATAGATCCTGATCAACCATTCCTTGAGATCGGCATTTTTGCCGGTTATGAAATGTATACCGAATACGGCGGTTGCCCGGCAGGTGGTGTTGTTGCGGGTATCGGCTACGTCAGCGGCCGGCAATGCGTCATTGTAGCCAATGATGCTACGGTTAAGGCCGGAGCCTGGTTTCCGATCACCGGGAAAAAGAACCTACGGGCCCAGGAGATCGCGATGGAGAATCGCCTCCCTATCATCTATCTGGTGGATAGTGCCGGCATTTTTCTACCTATGCAGGATGAGATCTTTGCCGACAAGGAACACTTCGGCCGGATCTTCCGCAATAACGCCCGTATGTCGAGTGAGGGCATCCCGCAGCTAGCGGCCATTATGGGGAGTTGTGTGGCCGGAGGGGCCTATCTTCCCATCATGTCGGATGAAGCACTGATCGTGGATGGCACCGGCTCTATATTCCTGGCCGGCCCCTATCTCGTAAAAGCTGCCATCGGGGAAGATGTCGATTCCGAAACGCTGGGCGGTGCCACCACGCAATCGGAAATTTCAGGTGTCACCGATTACAAGGTGCCCGATGATGCCACCTGTCTGCAAACCATCCGGGGCCTGATGGATAAGATCGGCCATTTCGATAAGGCCGGATTTGATCGTATTACTCCTAAATCACCGGCCAAACCGACCGAAGAGATCCTGCGCATTTTCCCGGATGATCCTGGCAAACCTTACGCTACGAAAGATATATTGGAGCGTCTGGTCGACGATTCCGAGCTCATTTACTACAAGGACAGTTACGGCCAGACCATCATCTGTGCCTACGCCCGCATCGATGGCTGGTCAGTGGGCATTGTGGCCAATAACCGGGAAGTAGTGCGCACCGCCAAGGGAGAAATGCAATTTGGTGGTGTGATCTATTCCGACAGCGCCGATAAAGCCACCCGTTTTATACTGAATTGCAACCAGAAAAAGATACCGCTGGTATTTCTGCACGATGTGACCGGCTTTATGGTCGGTAGTCGTTCCGAACACGGTGGAATCATTAAGGACGGAGCCAAGATGGTCAATGCTGTTTCCAATTCTACGGTGCCCAAATTCACAGTGATCATGGGTAATTCTTACGGAGCCGGCAATTATGCCATGTGCGGCAAAGCCTATGACCCCAGACTGATCGTTGCCTGGCCCACGGCTCGTATCGCAGTGATGGGGGGAGCACAGGCCGCCAAAACCCTGCTGCAGATCCAGGTTTCCGGCCGAAAGGCTAAGGGAGAAGAGATCTCCGCCGAAGAAGAAGCGCAACTTTTATCGAAAATACAGGATCGCTACGATCATCAGACTTCACCGTATTATGGTGCGGCACGTCTGTGGGTAGATGCCATCATCGATCCCCGGGAAACCCGGCAATGGATATCCGCAGGCATTCAGGCCGCAGAAAATGCGCCGGTAGCCCGTTTTAATCCGGGAGTTATACAGACTTGAGATGGGATGGTACCCGGCAAACGGTCTTACTGCGGGATGTTGGGATGTTAGGACGTTAGGATATTTAGACGTTAGGATATTTGGATACTCCCGACTTGATCACGAAGTACTATTTTTTCGAAAGCCATAAGGACAATGCCGGCAGCCGTTCTTACAACAATAGCCCCGATCCTGAAGGTATTTCTCCGTAAACACGTACAAACCCTGCTCAATATAAAAATCGACTCCTTCCACCAGCTTACGAGGAAAAGGAGTCGATTTTTGGGATGGCTGGTCATCCATATGCTGATATCGTTAGGCCTGAACCGGACGACGTAACATTGACCAATTGGATTTAGCCCATTCGAAAGTACCGAAGAGTACCCCACAGTAGAAGAGATCGCCCAGCAGGCTGGCCCGGAAGAAAGGCAGGCCGGCAACGTAGGTAGACAGCAGGCCGGAAAAATTCTTGGGGAAGACGGAATACGGCCCGGCCCAGACACCAAAGTTGGTGACCAGGAAAAACAGGACGGAGCCAAGTAAACTGGCCAGCACCACATGTTTCACGCTGACCTTTTTGAGCAGCGTTATACCGATCAGGCCGATAAAGATCAAAGAAGCATACACCCAGATGTCACCTGCCCAGACAAAACCGTCATAATATTGAGCATAGAGGGTGTTATTAAGCACAAGATCGCTGAACCACATAGCCAGAACAGGTACCAGAAAAGTCAGGTACTTCCTGGAAAAATAAGCTCCGCCGAACAGCGCCATGGCTCCCACCGGCGTTACGTTGGCCGGGTGCGGGATCAAACGGCTGAGCGCAGCCAATACGATCATTAAAATTAAAACGCCGGTTCTGAATTTTGTCTGCTTAATCATCTTTATATTTTTACCTGGGCACAAAATTAAGTTAATTAAGGCGCACGACCAAGTCGGATCTTTTTCAATCATAATTTTGTGCTGCGTAGAAAATATTCTTTCTTTGAAAATAGTAGTAACAACCGGTCACCAACTACGCAGTCGATCTTGTTTCTCAGAATCTGCTGTAGTTGTATACCGAGCATTTGTAAAAAGACTAAGTATGACCAAAACTATGAAAAACATCAGCTTAATGCTGACCTTCCTGAGCCTCACATTCATCGCAACTCAGGCGCAACCCGACCGATGGCAGCAGGCTGTAAATTACGTAATGGATATCGATTTCGATGCCGAAACGAATCAGTTTACCGGTAAACAGCGGTTGGAATATCAGAATAATTCACCGGATGAACTCAACCGGGTATTCTATCATCTGTATTTCAACGCATTCCAACCCGGCAGCATGATGGATATCCGCTCACGGACCATTTCCGATCCGGATTCCAGAGTGGGAAATCGCATTTCGACACTAGGCCCCGGAGAGATCGGCTACCATAAGATCCGCTCGCTGAAACAGGACGGCAAACCCGTCAAGTACGAAGTGGCCGGCACCATTCTGGAAGTAGAACTGGATCATCCCATCGCAGCGAATAGTACCTCCGTATTTGAAATGGAATTTGATTCGCAGGTGCCGGTTCAGATCCGTCGTTCCGGTCGGGATAATGCCGAAGGGGTCGATTATTCTATGGCCCAGTGGTATCCTAAAATGTGTGAATACGATTATCAGGGCTGGCACGCCAACCCCTACATCGGCCGGGAATTCTACGGAGTATGGGGCGATTTTGACGTTACGATCAACATCGACGGACAGTATACCGTTGCGGCCTCTGGTTATCTTCAGAACCCCGATGAGATCGGCCACGGCTATGGCGGGCAGGCCGGCAAAAACAGCAGCAAAAAGCTGAGCTACCATTTTATTGCGCCGAATGTTCACGATTTCGTCTGGGCCGCTGACCCCGATTATACGCATGACACCTTTACCCGGAAAGATGGCACGGTGCTCCACTTTTTCTACCAGAAAAATGAAAAAACCGCCGATGCCTGGAGCCGTCTGCCGGCTATCATGGACAAGGCCTTTGACTTTATTAACGCCAATTATGGCCAGTATCCCTACCAACAGTATTCCTTTATTCAGGCAGGGGACGGCGGGATGGAATACCCCATGGCCACCCTCATCACCGGAGAGCGGAGCCTGGGCAGCCTGGTGGGGGTATCCGTCCATGAATTGATGCATAGCTGGTACCAGATGGTGCTGGGCACCAACGAAAGCCTGTATGCCTGGATGGACGAAGGCTTTACCAGTTGGGCCAGTGATGAGGTGATGAATTACCTGCGGGGGGAAGGCCTCATTCCCGGGCGCAGGATCGATAACCCACACGCCAGTGACGTCCAGGGCTATATCAATTTTGCGAAGAGCGGTTATGAAGAACCGCTGTCTACCCATGCCGACCACTTTGTAACCAATACCGCCTATGGTATTGCCGCCTATGTGAAAGGGGCCGTATTCTTATCTCAGCTGGAATACATCATTGGAAAGGACGCCTTCCGAAAAGGCATGCTCCGGTACTTCGACACCTGGAAGTTTAAACACCCTAATTCCAATGATTTCATTCGGATTATGGAAAAGCAATCGGGTATTGAACTGGATTGGTACCGGGAATACTGGGCCTTTACCACCCACACGATCGATTACCGGGTAAAGAGCGTAGCGGAAGGAGACAGCCCGGCGGGCAAGGCTACCGTTACCCTGGAAAAGGTAGGCGTTATGCCCATGCCCCTGGATGTACTTGTCCGCTACACGGATGGGCGTTCGGAAATGTTCAACATCCCCCTGCGCATCATGAGAGGCCATAAATCCGAAGGGGGAGTCAAAGTACTGGAGGACTGGCCCTGGGTGAACCCCACCTACCAGTTCACACTGGACGCCACCCCGGAGGAAGTACTCGAGGTGGTCATCGACCCGGATGGCGGCATGGCCGATGTCAACCGGGATAATAATACACTCAATAGATAAGAGGCTTTTTAAAGGGGAACAGGCAGGTTAGGGCGGACTATCTGCCCCAAAAGCCATTTCTTCATTTTTTGACAGTATTTTATTTTACTCAGTCAGAAATTTCTTTCAATTTGAATAATAAAATCATCAAAAAAAGCATCCATAACGTTCCTGCTTTTACCGCAGGAGACGAAACACTCATCCGGGAGGTGCTTCATCCGAAAAATGACGGCTTGTCTCTGGGATACAGCCTGGCTTTTGCTACCCTGGAACCGGGCCAGGCCTCCCTGCCGCATATCCTTCGCGACAGCTCGGAAGTATATGTCGTTCAGAAGGGTAGGGGGAGGGCCTTCATTGGAGAAGAGACGGCCGAAGCCGGGCCGGGCGATGTGATCTTTATTCCTGCCGGCGCCCGTCAATACATCAAAAATACGGGCGAGCAGACGCTGGAATTCTGGTGCATCGTTTCTCCACCCTGGAGTGAGGAAGACGAAGGGTTGGTTGAATAAGCGTGTCATTCCTTCAACCCTTTACCCTTCAGGGCCCGTCTATACGAGTAGTAGAAAAGCAGGCTGTAAAAAGGCCTTCAAACATACCAACTGCATGAAAATACTTCAACTGTGTAAAAAATTTCCCTACCCTCTGAAGGATGGCGAGTCGATTGCAGTGAC
>JAGQXH010000576.1 GCA_020436695.1 Lewinella sp.
GCGGTATAGTTTTCGACGGGTCGGCAGAATCGGTAGATGTCTTTATAGGCATGGTGCCAACCGCATAATTGCTGCGCTTCATCAAAAAGAAAATAGCGGGAGGTTTCGCGATCCCGAACGGCCAGCGTGGCCAGAGCCCGCTGCTCCAGGTGAGCGGCATATAGGGCTCGCAGGTCCAGATCCGTCAGAATATCCACATTATGAACGGTGAAAGGAGCGTCTGACAACCACGCTGCCGCGTGTTTCAGGCCACCTCCCGTATCTAGTAATTCGCCACGCTCATCGGAGATGTGGATGCGGATCCCGAAATGATCGCGTGATGCCAGAAAATCTATGATCTGCTGTCCGAAGTGATGGATGTTGATCACTATTTCTTCCACGCCCTGCCGCATCAGCCGCCGAATGGTGCGTTCCAAAAGGGTCTGCCCCGCCAATTCCACCAGTGCTTTAGGACGATCATCCGTCAATGGACGTAGCCGGGTGCCCAGACCTGCAGCAAATATCATAGCCTTCATACGTTCAGGTTTACTATCTTTGCGGCAAATATACATATGGTGATGTTGTGATATAGTGATATGGAGAGTGAATTGCCGCTTCACTCACTCACAACATCACCCACTCACAATATAATCGAGATGAAGGTATCGCTTAACTGGCTAAAAGAATATATCGATATTGAACTGGCCCCTGAAAAAATCTCTGAGATCCTCACCGGCACCGGACTGGAAGTAGAGGGAATGGAGCAGATAGAAAGTATCCCCGGCGGGTTGGCAGGGGTGATCGTGGGAGAAGTAGTGACCTGTGGCCGCCACCCAAATGCCGACCGCCTTTCCGTAACAACTGTAAATGTGGGAAACGGTGAACCATTATCCATTGTCTGTGGTGCACCTAATGTGGCGGCCGGCCAGAAAGTGCTCGTTGCTACCGTTGGAACGACGCTGCACCCGTTAGAAGGAGATCCCATCACTCTCAAAAAGGGAAAGATCAGGGGAGAAGTATCGGAAGGAATGATCTGTGCGGAAGACGAATTGGGCATCGGCCATGACCACAGCGGTATTCTCGTATTACCGGCAGACACCCCGGTCGGCCAGAGCGCCCGGGATTATTTCAATATCCAGACCGATTATGTTTACGAGATCGGTTTGACCCCCAACCGTTCGGATGCGACCAACCATGTAGGCGTAGCCCGTGACCTGGCCGCTGCCCTGAAAGTCAATCATGGTCATTCCGGCGATCTGACACTGCCTTCCGTAACCGATTTCAAAGTGGATAGTCACGATCTGCCGGTTGAAGTGGTTGTAGAAAATACGGAAGCTTGCCCGCGTTATTCCGGGCTGAGCATAAAGAATGTCACCATCAAGGAAAGCCCGGACTGGCTCAAACAACGCCTGGTCGCCATCGGAGTACGTCCCATCAGTAATATCGTCGACATCACCAACTTCGTGTTGCACGAACTGGGCCAACCGCTGCACGCTTTCGACCTGGATGCCATTTCCGGCCAAAAGATCATCGTGAAAACCCTGCCGCAGGGCAGCACCTTTGTTTCCCTCGATGAGGTAGAAAGAAAGCTGGATGCCGAAGATCTCATGATCTGTGACGGCGATTCCAGGGGTATGTGTATCGGTGGTGTTTTCGGAGGCCTCAATTCCGGTGTAAAAGACAATACCCGGAATATTTTCCTGGAATCCGCTCATTTCGATCCGCAATACATCCGTCGCTCCAGCATGCGGCACAATCTACGCACTGATGCCGCCAAGGTGTTTGAAAAGGGCAGTGACCCCAATATCACGCTCTATGCGCTCAAGCGCGCAGCACTGCTCATCAAAGAGTTAGGCGGTGGCACCATTGCTTCGGAGATCGTAGACATTTATCCAAAACCCATTGCCAAAAAGCAGATTGAGCTTACGTACTCTTTCATCAATAAGCTGATCGGGGTTGATATCCGGAAAGAAAAGGTGAAGACCATTCTCACAGCCATGGAAATGGAGATCACCGCAGAAGATAGCGACCGGTTTACCGTAGCCGTGCCGACCAACAAGTCTGACGTGATCCGCCCGGCGGATATTGCAGAAGAAGTTTTACGCATATTTGGGTTCAACAACGTCCCCATCAGCAATCAGATCCGGAGTGCAATGGTGTTGTCACCCAAACCCGACCCTGATCAGGTAAAAAATACGGTGAGCGATCTGTTGGTGGCCAATGGTTTCTTTGAGATCATGGCATTGTCCCTTTCCGAATCACGCTATTATAAGGAGTTACTGCCCGGTATAGCCACTCAAGGCCTGGTGTATGTCAACAATACCAGCAACGTTCAGCTGGATATTATGCGCCCGAGCATGATCATTAGCGGACTGGAAGCCATTCTACACAACCAGAACCGCCAGCGTCCGGATCTCAAATTGTTTGAATTCGGCCGTTCCTACCGGCAAAAAGAGGACGGCTTCGAGGAGATCGATCACCTGACCCTTTTCATGACCGGTCAGCGTTATCCGGAAAGCTGGTTGAATAAGGAGAAAGCCGAAACCGAGTACTATGCACTGAAAACGCAGGTGGAAAAGGTATTGCAGCGGCTGGGATTGGATCGCTTCCAGGCCACCGATTTCCAGGACGAGATCTTTCAGTTTGCCCGCCGTTACCATCGCGGGCCGCAGACCATTGTGGAATTCGGTAAGGTCAACAGCGCTCTGGTCAAGGGAATGGATATCAAACAGCCTGTATTTTACGCTGATTTCAACTGGAACGTGATCCTGAAGAGCCTGCAAAAGCAGAAAGTACTGATGGAAGAGATCAGCAAATATCCGAGCGTACGGCGCGACCTGGCGCTCGTTGTTGCCCAATCCGTCAAATTTGAGGATATCGCCGCCATTGCCGGCAAAACCGGCAAAAAGCTGCTGCGGGAGGTGAACCTGTTTGATGTGTATGAAAATGAGGAGCAATTGGGCGCCGGTAAGAAATCTTATGCGATCAGTTTCGTTTTTGAAGATAAGACCAAAACCCTCAAAATGAATGAGGTAGAAAAGGTCATGGAGCAGTTGATTAAGGCTTACGAAATACAACTAAGTGCCCTGATCCGGCGTTAATTGAGGAATGTTATCCCAGAACTTAACAATAAGGCATGAATTTGTCTGAAAAAATTGATAATATTGAGCTGAAAATCCGGCAACTGGCCCTGAAACTGGAGCGGTTCCGGAAAGAAAATGCCGATTTAACCCAAAAAAACGAGCAACTTAAAGCCGAACTCGATAAACAAAAGGGTACGGTAAGTGCACTTAAAGATAAGCTGACGAAGACGCAGGATGTGCTGGAAAGACAGGAAGTGAATGAATCAGAGCACAGCCAACAACTCAAACAACAACTCGATCAGTATATCCGGGAGATTGACAAATGTATTGAGTGGTTACAGAACAGTTAGGGCATGGAAGGGAAGAATAATCGACAGATCACGGTATTGATCGCAGGAAGACCATACCCCTTGAAAATCAAGGATAGTGACGAACCTACGATTAGGAAAATTGTCAAAGAGATAAATGATAAGATCAATCAATTTCAATTGACCTATACCAATAAAGACAAGCAGGACTGCTTGTCGATGGCAATACTTACCTACGCGGTAGATCTTCACAAATACATGCAAACCGGCCAGGCCACCACTCCCGATAACGAAGTAGATCAAAAGCTTTCCCAGATCGATAGTTTGTTAGATAAGTTGTTAGCCTAAGATGAAACAGACCTATATTTTCCAGCACCGGAAACTAAATATGGTTTTCTGATCTAATCCTTCTCAGCTCACCATTTTCATCAAAAAGCATGTCGCCTTTTTACCCTCGTAAAAAGAGCGAATAGTTATTTATAAATCATTATTCCGAATAAATCCAAATGGTATGGATACCACATCATTACTTATAGGACTTGCAGTTGGAGCGGTAGTCGCCTACATCATATTTATGCTGACCGGCAAGAAGGTCAGCAACAAAAAACTGGAGGAGATGAACACTCAGGCTGATCAGGTGATCACCGAGGCCCGCCTTACCGCCAAGCGTATCGTTGACGAAGCTGAAACGAAATCGGAGAAGACCATGGCGCAGGCCGAGATGCGTAACGAGAAGACCAAGCAGCGCAAAATACAGGAGGCCAAGGATCGCTTTGCCAAGATGAAGTCGGAGTTCGAGAGCAAAAAGTCTGAACACCTGCTCGAGATGAAAGACCGTGAGATGGAGGTAAAAGCACAGGAAGCCGAACTCAAGCAGAAAGTCGAAAAATTTGAGGAGCGGGACAAGAAGATCCAGAAAGCAAGGCAGGAAGTGGAGCAGAAAGAAGCCGAAACCAAGGCCATCCGCGAAAACCTGGAGACCCAGCTGAAGATCCTCGCTAAGAAAAAGGAAGAACTGGATACCGCGAACGAACGGATCATTAAGGAGCTGGAGATCGTTTCCAAACTGAGCGAACAGGAAGCTAAAGAACAGCTACTCGAAGCCGTTAAAGCCAAGGCAGAGACCGATGCCATGGCCATCGTTAAAGAATCGGTAGAACAGGCTAAGATCACCGCCAATAAAGAGGCCAAAAAGATCGTCATCCAGTCCATTCAGCGGATGTGTGCCGAATACACGATTGAAAACACAGTATCGGTCTTCAACCTGGATTCCGATGACCTGAAAGGACAGATCATTGGCCGTGAAGGTCGTAACATCCGGGCGCTGGAAGCTGCTACCGGTGCGGAGATCGTGGTGGATGATACGCCGGAAGCGATCGTTATTTCCAGCTTTGATCCTATCCGCCGCGAGGTGTGTCGCCTGGCCCTGAAACGCCTGGTTGCCGACGGTCGTATTCACCCGGCCCGCATCGAGGAAGTGGTGGCCAAGACCAAGAAACAGCTCAACGAGCAGATCATCGAGATCGGAGAACGAACAGTGATCGAACTGGACATCCATGGCCTCGACCCCTATCTGGTGAAGATGGTCGGCCGCATGCGCTACCGTTCTTCCTACGGGCAGAACCTGCTGAAGCACTCCATTGAAACAGCGAACCTCTGTGCTACCATGGCAGCGGAGCTGAAGTTGAGCCCAAAGCAGATCAAACTGGCCAAACGCGCCGGTCTGTTGCACGATATCGGCAAAGTATCCGAGGAAGAAAGCGAACTGTCACACGCACTGATCGGACTGAAACTCTGCGAAAAATACAAAGAACATCCTGCGGTGGCTAACGCTGTAGGGGCGCACCACGATGAGATCGAGATGAATAACATCATCTCTCCCATCATTCAGGCCTGTGACGCCATCTCCGGTGCCCGTCCGGGTGCCCGCCGCGAGATCCTGGAGAGCTACCTCAAACGCATCGGCGAACTGGAAGAACTGGCACTGGCACACGAAGGGGTACAAAAAGCCTACGCCATGCAGGCCGGTCGCGAATTGCGCGTGATCGTAGAATCCGAAAAAGTTAGCGATCAATATGCCGACGATCTGTCATTCATGATCTCTCAGAAGATCCAGGACGAGATGCAGTATCCCGGCCAGATCAAGGTGACCGTTATTCGTGAGAAGCGGGCGGTGACCTACGCCAGATAGCCGTAAGTCTGTTAGTCAATAGTCGTAAGTCCGGTATGTGTCGTCATTGTTGCAGCGATCATATTTGGTAGAATGCAATTTTTTTAACTACCTTCATCGCTGTGCGATCAGCTGTTTCAGAGCACACC
>JAGQXH010000577.1 GCA_020436695.1 Lewinella sp.
AAGATCCTAAAGAACTACCCGTTCAGCAACAGGTTGTGTACAATACCCTGGCACTTAGCCCGGACGGACAGCGCCTTCTCGCGGCGGGGGAAAGCCGGGACTTCCATGTATTCAGTGCTCCGGGACGCCGATCTATTGGTACCATTACAGTAGAACCATCCGATGAAATATTTTCGGTCGGATTTACTGCTTCCGGCGATTTTATGGCTTCCGGCTTTGATCATTTCTATCGGTACGATTCCGAAAGGAAAGAGTTACGAGATTACCGCAAACAACACTCGAACAGGAGTATGGTGATCAATGGGCCGCGGGGCGGTACGATCTTTAGTGTGCAGGGGAAATATCGGGAGTATGCCTATTCCTTGAGTATTGATTCCCTGAGTGTAGCCGGCACCGGACGGCAGGAGATCAACTTTTTCGGGACTCCACGTGAAGTTGATTATGGGCCCGTGTCCAAAGTGGATTACGAACGGCTTAACGATAGTATTGCCCTTTTGGTAGTCGGTTTTACCAGTGGCCGCATCATGTTTATCGAAACGGATGCAGGTGGTGATCGCTTCCTGCCGCGTACGGCTGATGCGCGTAAGGAATTCAAACAACATCAGGCTGCTATCGCTGATTTTGCTTTCAGCCGCGATGGGAAAAAATTGGCCGTGGCCAGCTACGATGGTACGGTCTCTGTCTGGGATCTGCAGCGATACGCCGATCCTTCGTACCAGCCGGTTATTCTCGACCGGCATTCCGGATGGGTCTTGTCGGTAGCTTTTGCGCACAATGATGAATTTGTGATCAGTGGCTGTCAGGACGGCAGTCTGTATTTCTGGAATGTCGACCCCGTGCAATATGCCAAATTCTTGTGTCAGTTGCTGGAACAAACGGGGAGTGCTGCTCGTGAACAACAACTAAAACTGGAAAGCATCAGTCGCAAATCGGGTCATCTCCGTGCTTTTGATGAGCTGTCGGCAGAGGATTATCGCCGCTACTTCGGCGAAGCGGAGTTGCAGCGGGTGACGAGACAGATCAGGGTATGTGAATAAAGGTGTATAAGATCCGATCAAAGACTTATGAAACAATTGTTACATCTCTTTTTGTTATGCTTACTGATCACCACCAACAGCACGGCGCAGAGTGATTGTCAGGAGCAGTTGGGCCGGGCCGGAAGACTGTACGAAGAGGGACAACTAGAAGAAGTTGCCTTAGTGCTGGGCCCCTGTATGCAAAATGCCGATCTGTCCCGCCCGGTTCGCCGTGAAATGTTGGCTTTGCTGCAGGAAGTCTATCTTTTCCTGGATGAAAAGGAGTTGGCCGACAGTGTCCATCTTGAGCTCTTACGGCTGGACCCTTTCTTCCGGCAGAATGAAGCCATACCCGAGGTGCGATATCTGCAAAACAATTTTGAAACCTATCCGGTAGCCACTTACGGGCTGCGCCTCGGCATTTATCCATTCTCCCGCCCTTTGATCGATCAGGAATATGTAGCTTTCGATGATCTGACCATCGGCTCTGTGACCTACAAACGCCGGAACGACGATCAGTATGGTTGGACGGCCAATGCCGACCTCAGCTTTAACCTTTTTGGTTCCAGTATTGAACTGGCCACGGGCATCGGACTTTCCAATATTTACCTGCGTCGCAATTTCACGTTCCTCAACGCCCATACTCCATCCGGTGAGAACGTAGCCGCTGACCTGAGTTTTCTGGAGCGACAGCGTTGGACACAGATCCCTCTTTTATTGCAGGTTAACGGCTTGCCGCGAAGCAAGATCATCCAGTCGAGGTTTATTCCCTATTTTCTACTGGGAGGTACTTCCGAATTTTTGGTGAAGCGATCCGCTCAGGCGATTGGCCCGGAAATCGATTTTCCCGGCGATGAGAATGACCGGTCTGCCAGTATCATTCAACTGGGAGACCAGCGCCGGCGGTTTAACTTTGCTCTGATGGCCGGATTGGGAGGGAAGTTTCGCTTTAAGCAAACCTATGTTCTGTTGGATGTGCGTTATCATCGACTATTGCAAAATGTAGTGGACGGAACAGATCGCTATTTGAACGATCGCCTGCTCAATGTTTTTAATTACGTAGATAATGACTACCGACTCTACAGCCTCAATATCAATGTGGGAGCAGGGTTATTCCTGTTCCATTCCAAAAAGAGATAAAAGTTAGTTATCAGTACCTTCTTACGATTTAAACATCCAGACTATCCATTTTGTCACTTTTTTGTATAAATAATCGCGCTATGCTTACATAATCTGCCCCGCATTTTCTACATTTGTTAGGTAAGGCTCACCCCAAATTAAGCACAACTTATGAAGAGTGTTGTAACTCAGCGTTTTATCAACTGCCATGATAAGTTGAAAGAAGAAAATCGTATACGTTCCAGCCGGCAATTTGCTATATCTCTGGATTATTTGCCCCAAAGTTTAAGCGAAATATTGAAAGGTAGGAGGGATGTTACTATCGAATTGCTACGCAAAGCGGTGGAAGAATACAAAGTAAATCCCGTTTATCTCTACACCGGTGAAGGGCCGATGTTCATGACCGAAGAGGATCACAAAAGTTTTCGGGTACTGACCATCGTGACCAATGCTCAGGAAGACGAACGGATCGTTCATGTACCGGTTCCCGCTCAGGCCGGCTATGCGGGAGAGCACGTTGATCCTTCCTTTATTCAGGACCTGCCCACCTTTACGCTTCCCGATTATAAATATAAAGTTGGTACCCACCGGGCATTCGACGTATCCGGTGACAGTATGGAACCGACCCTTTTTGAAGGCGATAAGGTGGTGTGCAGTTTTTTGGAGCCATCCCTTTGGGAGTCGGCCATTAAAGACAATTACGTATATGTGATCATAACCCGGGCTGATGTGATGGTCAAACGGGTGTTTAATCATTTAAAAGAGGATAAGCAGTTACAGATCGTTTCGGATAATGCGTATTACGAGCCCAGCCGCCTTAATTATGGCGATATCCGGGAAATGTGGTACGTGCGGGCGAAGATCAGTCCCTTCCTGCCTTCTCCGCAAAATATCAGGAATTATTTACACGAAGAGATCCGGGAACTGAAGCAGGCCTTGGCTACTCAGCATAAGTTACTCTCCAATTTGAGTGATTCGGTCGAAAAAATGGTGGATAATGGAAAGAAAGGTGGTTGATTGGGTACAGCTAACGACTGACGGACGACAGTGCAAGCTGGAATCCTGATGCAGAGCAAACACCATCAACTTTTCAACGTTCATTATAATATCCATTAACTAAAGATCACCGCATATGAAAATAAAAGGAAAAGTCGTCTATGAAGACCTGGGCCTGGGGTTCTGGGGCATCGAAGACCATAAAGGCAATCAGTGGCGACCAATAAAAATGCCGGAACAACTCAAACACGAAGGAAAGGAAGTAGCCGTAACTGCCCGCAAAGTGGAAGACGACATGTCGATGTTTATGTGGGGTACGACCATTGAGATCACTTCTTTTGAAACGTTGGGGCCATAGCGCATTTTTTACTCCTCTTTAAGAGCTCCGATAAGCACAAATGCCCAGCCGAGAATAAATAACAGGCCCCCAACGGGCGTAATCGGCCCAAGCCAGCTTACCGGCCAATTCAGCCAGTCTCGCACTGCCAGGGCATAGATAGAACCGGAAAATAAGAAAACACCTACCACAAATGCCGTGCCTGCCCAGGGGAGCAGACGCGGGGATGTATTTGATGTTCGCTGCCATATTCCCAGAAATAACAAGGCAAAGGCGTGATAGAATTGATAGCGTACTCCCGTGTGGAAGATCTCCAGCCGGTCCGGAGCCAATACCGCTTTTAGCCCATGTGCGCCGAAAGCACCTAAAGCTACTGCTGTCAGGGCCAGCGCGGCTCCCCAGCTTATCCAGTTCTTACCCATTGTGTTTGCTTTTCTTTACTTTTGCTAAGGTACTGTAGTATACTTGCTTTTCACCCTGACTCATTTCATTTTTTTGTCATCAAATTGAGTGGCCTTGCAACGCAAATTTCGCTACCTCTTTATTTTTCTGGTCATATTGGGCCTGAGTATCTGGGCACTGGATCGGTGGTCGGTCATCTCCGTCTGGCCCGTCAACCCGGAGGATTGTTTGCCGGCGCAGGCCGGTTTGGTGGTTGCGCTCCCCGAAATGGGGGCCTTGACGGGTATCACAGAACAGACCGATCCCAATGCCTGGCAGCCGGTGATCGGTCATTTACCTGGACTGACCAGTGATCTCGCTCTTACCAACGAGTTGATCGATGCGCTTTTTCCTTCGCGTACGCTGATCGATCAGGCACGGGGTCTTCTGATCGTCAATGCCATCGATGATGAAAATCTGAGCCTGACCTGGCTCATCGATATCCGCAACCTGGGGAATCCCGATCCTACCACCTGGCTGGAGCAAAAAAAGATCGGTTATAGCACTTCCAGTTTTCGGGGAAAACCGGTCTGGACCGTTCGTTTATCAAATGGAAAAGTACTGGCTATAGCCCGTCACCGCAATATTCTTATTCTGGGGCAGTTGCCCTATCAGGTGGAGGCCGTATTGGCTGGTACTACTGATGGCAACAACTGGCTCAAGCAACTGGGGCGTCCTACTGCTGAAGAAGGAACCTTCACGATTTATTGGAAAGCGGACAGCTGGGGCGATATTCAGAAAGCAATTTTCACAACTGCGGGTCTGAACCTGTCCAAAGGATGGGAAAGATGGCTGGAGAGTGCTAAATTCATATGTCGCACAGAGAATAATGGGGTCCGCATCAGCGGTGAGCTGCGGGCATCCGGTCGTTTACTGGGTACCGGAATTGCACCAGGCTCAGTTGAAGGAGAATTGTGGAGTTTACTGCCGGCTACCACTGCAAGTATTAAGCTGATCAACCTTTCGGATAATCAGGATTATTTCAGACAACTCGATCTTCGAAGCGTAAGCCGCTTTCATCGTTTTTTCCGACCCTGGCTGAAAGGGCCGGTACTGGAACTGGGATTGCGTCCCCTGGATGCTGATGCAGCGGATCGACGCCTTTACTTTTACAGTTATGGCGACCGGGAACGAATGGACGAGGCCCTGAATGACTGGATGGCGGAAGTTGGGATACTCCGTACGATTGATTATCAGGGTTTTCAGCTGACCCAGGCTAATGAGGATCAGCATCTCTTCCCCTGGTCGGATCAAAGCTGGAAAAACCCCTGGTGGACGGTGGTAGGACCCTATCTGCTCTTAAGTGAGAACCGTACTACTCTGGAAAACTGGATAGATCAATACACGGTAGGTAATACCTTGCCGCTAACCGAGGTGGTCAGACAGATCACGCCTTCGTCATCCGGCGGTCAATTCTATTTCTATCTGGATTGGGAACAATGGCGTACTGCCTGGAAGGATATTGTCAAAAATAAGCAGTTGGCGAACGCTTTACCGGAACTGGGACAAACCACGATCCGTGTGAAAAGCAAAAGCATGGATGCAGAGCTGGATGGCCTTTGGATGCAGGGAATGGATAGTGAAGATGAGGGAAACCTGATTTGGAGGCAGCGTTTATCCGATCTGATAGCTGCCGGTCCCTGGATCTGTTCCATAGGAGAGGGCGAAACCCTGATATTGGTACAGGGGCGCGACAATCAGCTTTTTGCCTATGATATCAATGGTAAATTGCGCTGGCAGCGGCAGTGGAATGACCGGATCATCTCTCCGG
>JAGQXH010000578.1 GCA_020436695.1 Lewinella sp.
CGATCCGTATTCGACTATGAGACTAGACATTTGTTTGGGTTAAATCGTACTCGGAGACTCCTCATGGCACCTTTCGCGGGCAGCAGTGCTTTTGGGTCTTCTACCAAATTTAACTTAAAATGCCTTTCTGAATGGATGATCGAAATCATCTTCATGCATGCGGAAAAAACCCCGCTGATGCCTATAAACATTAGTGACGGACTCTTTTTCAAAAAAGTGGTCAATGCATGTTATGCCCTGCCTTACTACTGGACAAATGGGAATTTAGACGTTGAGATATTTGGATGAATCCCAAGATCCCAACGTCTAAATTTCCAAATGCCCAGTTGTGTAATTTTCACCCTATCTCTGCGTTCTTAAAAAGGTAAACACGCAGCCTCCCATCATTCCGGGAGGTTACTATTATTCAATGTCACAACCTATGATTATGAACAAGACAATTGTAATGACTGTCTGTTGGGCAGTGTTGTCCCTTGGTGTCGGAGCACAAACCCTGGGAGAGAAGTACAAATTACCGGAAGTACCGGGCGAATTGCGTGCCGACGGGGTCTATCATTTGCCGGCTTCGCTACTTACTGATAGCCAAAATGAGGTAACCGCCTACTTCCGTTTCTTTCCCGATGGGACCTTCATCGTTTACCATTCCCGGGTGTCTCCCGAAAACAAGGCGGAAGTATTCCAGATCAACTGTAATTACGAGTTCATTTCCTCTGCCGCCGCTCCCTTCAACAAAGATTACCGGCTGAAAGGGAACGGGAATATCTCCCGGGCCAGGATCGTCTATCCTGACAAAGCGGTTTTGTTGGAATTTGATATCCGGAAAGACGTGATCGCCGCTACAGTAAGGACCTTTGACCTGGATGGGAAAATGACCGGCCAGCCGGCCAAATACGTGATGCCTTTTTATCAGATCAGCTGGCCGACTAGTGCGGGAGATTGATTTGATAGGTCAGTTAGCCAGTTTGTTTACACTGACAACTGGCTAACTGACAACGTACTAACTGAGTTATTCAAAATGCTTCGCCAGCGATTCCTGCCAGTCCGCAATCTCAAAGCGGTCCACGATCCTGCCGTTGGGGTCGATCAGGAAACACACCCTGGAACAGTAATCTTCCCGGTAGCTTTTCTTAATGGATGGATTGTTTTTACCGATGATGAACTTTCCTTCGAGTCCTAACTCATCAATATTTACCTGCAAGGCATTAGGAGACTCATCAATGGCGATGATAGCCATTTTTGACTGGTAATCATCCCAAAGCTCCTTGTAATATTCGTAACTCATCTTTTTGGACCAGCAGGCAGTGATATTGGTAAGGAGCAGATACTGGCCGTGGAAATCATTGAGTGCCAGAGAATCTCCACTTGTGGTGACTGCACTGAAATCCGGAGCCAGAAAACCCGGTTGGGTGCCGATCTTGTCACTGATATCATCTTCCCGGACTAGGGTGACGGTACTACCATCATTGGCCACGTTGGCAAAACGGTAATAAGATCCGCCGAGCTCCAGATATTCTCCCAATTCGAGTTGTTCACTGAAAAGAAGTGAATCCTTTTGTATCCCGTCCTGGGCGGTGATGCTGATGATCGGGCTTTCAAAACACCAGCGCACATAAGGGAGGCTATTCATGACCTCGATGGAATACGCGTGATTACCCAGAGTGAAGCTGGATCTAATATGCTGGGCAGCAGAGACGCCTACAGTACCACTCGTCATCTGCCCGATAAAAACCCAACCCAGATCTTCGACTAGTTCGTGCCCGTTGTAGATCCGGTACCGGCATTGGAGCGGCGGTTCTAAAACGGATGCGCTAATGGATTTCAGCTCATGGACAGGATCATCCCGAAAATCCTGGTTGTTGTTTTGATCCACAATGAATACTCTTTGACCATCTTTACGGCCGATGATCACTTTAAGAGTGTTATCTACTACCGATGGAAGATTAGCGGTGTCGATCTTTTCCGGATACCACGTTTCCAGGAAGTTCTGGAGATATTGCGGTGCGTTCTGTTTGAGATCTCCGTAGTGCCACACTTTAAAGTCAATATACTCCCGCCCGAACTCCGGATCGGTAATGTCTGAAGGGATCCGGTTCAGGAGATCATCGTCATTGGCAATGGCTTCCAGATGGAGTTTGCTAAACCCTCCGCTGTGCATCCCATAGCCCGGATGTTTTTCCGTTTTCAGGGTCAGTGTATCATTGGTTGGTTGGAATTGGTCAGCTTTCAAGGAGTTGATGACCAGGGGCATAAAGAGTAGGCCTAAAACACAGGATAATTTTTTCATTGGTTTAGTCATTTAAAATATTTAGCCAGTGAGGTTGACCAGTCGGCAATTTCAAAGCGGTCAACCACCCGGCCAGCCGGATCGATCAGAAAGCAGATCTCCGAACAATGAAAGTCCCGGTAGTCTTCGATAGATGAATTGTCTTTGCTTATGACGAACGTTCCCTCCAGTTGCAGGCGATCCATGTTTTGCTGAATGTCATCAGGTGAGTAGTCGATCCCCACAATGGCCATTTTATCGTGGTAATTAGCCCAGGTATCTTTATACTGGCCATAGGTCCTTTCCGGCGCCAGGCAAATAGCGGCCATATTGGCCAGCAGCAGATATTGACCGCGGTAATCGCTCAGTGTAACGGAATCGCCATTGGTCGTGACGGCGCTGAAATCCGGCGCGATAAAACCGGCCTGAGCGCTGATAATGTTGCTGCTGTTTTCCACCCGGATCAAAGTGATGGTACGGCCGTCATTCGACACATCGGCGAAACGGTAATAGGTATTATCGAATTTTAGATACTCTCCTAATTCAAATTTATCCCTGAAAACCAGGGAGTCTTTTTCAACTCCGTTTTGGGCGGTAATACTGATCTGGGGATTTTCAAAACACCAACGCATCATGGGGGCGTCGTTGAAAACGCGCACGGTATAGTTCTGTTCATCTATCGAAAATGTCGATCTCAGGTGTTGTGCGGCGGAGATCCAGACCTGATCATCATTGAACAGTCCGATATATACCCAACTGGAATCTTGCATGATCTCTTCTCCATTGTAGATCCTATAGTGGCAACTGACCGGGGCTTCCATGGCTTTCCAGTTTATCTTTTTCAATGAACGAACGGGATCGTCCCGGAAATCCAGATTGTTGTTCTGATCCACGATGTAGATCTTTTCTCCGTTTTGCTTACCGACGAGTACTTTAACAGTATTGTCGTCAAGCGATGGGAGGTTTGCCGTATCGATCTTTTCCGGATACCATTTTTCCAGGAATTCACCCAGGTATTCGTGTTTGTCTTTTTTTAGGCTTTCGTATTGCCAAACTTTAAGATCAATATAATCCTGACCGAATGCTGCATCGGAAATACCTGCAGGGATCATCTTTAAGCGATCATCATCTTCAGGGATGGCTTCTAAGAATAGGCTGCCGAAACCACCACTGAACATGCCATAGCCCGGATATTTTTCCGTTTGCAGGATCAGCGTGTCCTGCGTGGAATAGAACTGGTTGGCATTGGAAGCTTGAGTTTCGGCCAGGGCGGCAGTGTGTCCATTTCCCTGGGCCGGCTCATTTAACACCAGCGTTAGTCCGAAGAGCATGGGCACAACGAATGCATACTTCAGGTAACTATTGCGGTTGGATCTCTTGGCATTCATTTTCAGGATCCTTTTTTTGATCAGCGATTGATTATAGTTCGTAGTGATGGTCAGAGGTTCGGTATAAGTGGCTATCTTCAGCAGGTTGAGTTGGTAGCTTTCTCTTGCTGCGATGTTGCTTCGCACCATGAGGTCATCTGTCTGGTATTCGATATTCTTTTCCACTTCTCTGCGAAGTAGCCAGACGAAGGGATTGAACCAAAGCGCGATAACGGCTATTTCAGACAACAACAGGTCCAGCGTATGCCATTTTCGGACGTGGATGCGCTCGTGGGCAATGATCTGCTCGTAGGTCTCGTAATCATAGCTGGCCGGATTGATGAAAATGTATTTGAAAAAAGAACAGGGATCGATCTCTCCGTGCATATTCACCAGTACACTATCTTCATCGGGGATCTTATCTTCGGTCCTATAAATTTTCCAAACCGTATAGATGATCTGTGCCAGAAATTTTAGCGTAAGGACGGCAACTCCAAAGCAATAAAGCAGTATTAACCAATATGTAAAACCCCTTGTCGCCGATTCATCTCCAACTGCTATTTTATCGGTCGATGTGGATGGGGTAGTATTGAAATCCGGTTGCGTTGATGGACTTTTCCGGACGGAAGAGATAATTGCGTTTTCAGGGGCCGTTTCAATTACATCGATGGCTCCATTTTCCTGGTCATCAATCGGATTTTCAACCGGCGGGATGGTTTCTTCCCTGAAAGGGGTTTCAACGGCCTGAGCTGGTTTAAGCAGGCTGGCAATGATCCCCTGATTTTTCACGAGTTCGGGTAATCCGATAAAGGGTAGGGTAGTGGCAACGAACAAACACCCCAGCAGGTAGATGCGATTGGCGGCAAAGAAGCTTTCCTTTTCCAGAAAGAGCTTATAAAAGGCGAGCAGCACGATCAGGACGAGAGAGGCTTTGATCAGTAAAGCGGTCATGGTCTAGAGCTTGGATTTGATAATTCGGATCAGTTCTTCTTTTTCCGCTTCCGACAATTTTTCCTTTTTGGCAAAATGAGCCAGCATCTTGGGTAGGGAATTGTCGAAGAAACGCTCTTTTACTTCTTCCAGAAACTCTTCCCGGTAGGCTTCAAAATCCTGCGTGGGGCTATATTCATAGGTATTTCCGATCATTTCGGCCTGGAGTACACCCTTTTTCTCCAGGATCTTTACCAGCGTGGCCACGGTGTTGTAATGCGGTTGCGGCTCGGGAAATTCACCCAGGATATCCCGGATAAAGGCCTTCTTCAACCGCCAGACTATTTCCATGATCTGTTCTTCTCTTTTGGTAAGTTCTTTCATGTTGCATATTGATTACAATACAAGTCTACTAATTTTTTCGGATAAATCCTAATTTTTTCGTACTTTCTACTAATTTTTTAGTGGATTGTTGGTTTGACGGCTATTGCACCGATCTGTGAAAATGATTCATGCGAATTGGGGAGGCGAATGACCAAATGTATCAATGAGTCAGCCCCAGCGGGGCGCTGACATTGGCAGCCCGATGTGGAAATGACATTTCTGAGCCCCAGTGGGGGCGAAATATTCCGCCCCTACTGGGGCTCCAAAATAGGGCTAAACGAATTTGCTACCGATGTTTGGCCCCGCTGGGGCTTGGTTCGCACTAGCCCGGTTCAAAAATCAAGCATTTTACCCCTGATTCGCATGATTCATGTTTGTCTTCATCCTTTATCGCTGAAGTATGTTCTTCGCTAACCGGACCGGATAAAACGCAAGGTCAGTTGGATGTCATATCTGATCAAATGGAGATTGTTCTATTAAATGTGTCACCCTGTAGCTACATCGCGAGTAAAATACTGATCTTTAGCTCCTCGCTTGAAACGTGAGCACGTAAATACACGAACACCTGAACACCCCATCAAACGGGGTAGGACATGTTAAGTGACTCCAGTTTTTTGATCACCGATCGTGCAATGAGATAATCACGATACCATTTTTGGTCGGCAGGAATGACCTCCCAGGGAATTT
>JAGQXH010000579.1 GCA_020436695.1 Lewinella sp.
CTTGCCTTTTGTTCGAATAAGCGACGAATATAGAAGGTATCCGCGATGACGGTATAATCGTTGTCTCCTACCGGAAGTTCATCCAGTCCGGAATTACCCAGGAAGTAACTGCGATAAGGCAGGTGCGAAAGCGAAGCACCGTAAGTGATCCGGTTGTTGCGATTGATATAAGCTGCAGCTCCACCAAAGTCCGTGATCTCTCCGTTGAGCGCAAGGCTGGTAAAGAACTGATTGTTGCCCAGAATATCGCTGAAAAGGGCATCTACTCCACCAGCTGCACCGGTAGTGGTACCAAAAGTATTACTAGTACCTACGCCTACACCGGCGCCACCGCCAATGTAGTCCAGTTTGAATTTGGGCTTGTATTTCTCTTCAGAAAATTCCGAAGCAGGCAGATCCTTGATCTGATCGATCTGCTCGAGTTGTTTGTTCACGAGCAGCGGCGCCCGTTTATTGACCTGGATCAGCTCGGCCGGTTTCATATCTACATCCTGCGGATCGACCGGCTTGCTCATGAAATCTTCCGGACGGGCTACATATATGCTGTATCTGCCGTCAAAGAAGTAAGTATACAGTACCCGGTTGCGGTTACGATCGATACTGATAGCCGGTGCATAATGTGTAATACCGCTGATGCCGGTTTTCAGATTGGTCAGCTGCACTACCTCGCCACTACCCGGCATCAGGCGATACAAGTTGCGGAAACCATCTCGGTTGGACAGAAAAACGATATTGCCATCGGGATCTTCTTCCGGATTCAGGTTATCGGCTCCCGGGAAAACATTATAATTGGTTACTACACCAGTCGCTACGTCCATACTGGCCAGATTAAATGTCCAGCGGCCGTTTGTACGTCCCTGCTGCAGACTAAGCGCATCCGTTGAATAGATCAGTCGTTGACCATCGGCTGACCAGGCCGGATGCATTTCCGAAGATTCATCATTGGTCAGTTGAGTAACCTTTCCACTCTTCACATCAATGCTGTATAGATCTACCTGGCCGTCAACAAGGCCCGTTACTACAATACTTTTTCCATCGGGGCTCCAGGTAGGGTTGGAGAAGGCAGGCAATTCTTTCATATGTATCTCTTTCACCGTCTTACCGGTTTCTGCCTCCTTAATGATCAGGATATTATCTCCCTTACTGATCCCCACAAAGGCGAATTCCCGGCTATTCGGAGACCACGTACCGGATGACTCGATGTAGCTAAAGTCATCGATGTGACCGTCCCGGCTGGCACTGGCCACCTTGCGGATGATCTCACCGGTACGTACATCTGCCAGATAAAGGTCGGTGGAGAACAGATCCTTCTCGGAAAGAAAGATCACATATCGTCCATTCGGGCTGATCTCGGGTGAGATGTTCAATCGCCCACCATTTTTATCATCGATGACGACCTTACCCACGGCATCAGTCTGCGTATCATTGATATAAGTGCTGAAATGTTTCCTGAAAGCATCCTGCCACAATTTGCTCAGGTCTTTCTCCTTCATCCCCAACAGGCGGATGGAGGTGCGGTCCAGACCGTCGCGGGCTACTCCCATAAAGAAAGGATCGATGATCTCATCGCCCATGAGCCCGGTCAGGAATGACCAGAACACCTGTCCGTAGCGGTAGGGAAAATACTTACCGTAGTTATTCAGATCTTTCAGCGAGGGGATATCATCGTTGATCACTGCATCCCGCATCCACATGGCTGTATGGGGGTCGACACGTCCTATAGACATATATTCCGCCAGGCCCTCCACCATCCACAACGGCAGATTGCCAAGGTTTTGCAAACTGGTAGAATCTCCACGGATGATCATATTGTACTGAAAAGCGTGTACCATCTCGTGACCCAAAACGTGGTGGGTCTGCTGGTTACTCATGGCCAGCGGCATTACGATCCGGTTTTTCAGAGCCTCCGTCACACCACCGGTACCCACGCCGATCTGTCCGCTGATAGCATTGGTTTGCTGGAAATCTGCGTGATTATTATAGAACAAAAGTGGATTACGGGTCTTAATGGTATCTTTCAGAACATTCTGGTGGATAAGATACCACTGTTCAGCCTCATTGGCCAAACGGTTAAGCGTTTCCTGATCCTTTAGATAATTATAGATCTCGAAGTTGGGAGTCTGGTAGACCTTAAAGTCAAATTTTTCATAGTTAGGTTTATTCTGGCCGAAGTATTGAGCCTGCATAGTACCTACTCCCAATAGTAAGCAGACCAGGGCCAGTCCCCATTGCAATGGTTTCATTCGGTTTGTATTTGCGGGTACTCCGGTAAGATCGGCTGTTCAGCAACTGATGGTATGTTCCTATCTACACCTGTTTGGCCACTTTATTAGCTTGTCGCCAAAAGCCGGACCTCTCCAAAGCACTGTGTTCAAAAATTTCAAATTGATAGACACTTAATTAACACATGACAATGGTTATCAGTGCGTTAAAATTTTTACTTTTCTCGTTAAAAGAGTCTTAAAGCGTTCTTTTCGGGCTTTATTTCTACCCCAATGGAGCAATTTTAAAGCCTTGATTACTCAAATTTATCGGCTTACCTGCATACATTTGGAAATCACTATCCGATCAAAAGAACGATGTATGCTTACTAATACTTACGCCGATGGCAGGCTTTCGGATTTTTGCCGGCACGGGCGTCATTTATTGCTCCTGTTGGTTTTCACCAGCGTCATTTCCACACTTATGGGCCAGTCTTCGGATCTAAGTATCCCCTTCGATCGAAACAAAAACACAACCCCTACTTACGAGGAAACCATCACGTTTTATCAAAAGCTGGCCGCCGCTTATCCCCGCCAGCTCTATCTCAGTGCACACGGTAGTACCGACAGCGGCCACCCTTTGCATACAGCGGTACTTTCTCCCACAGGCAACTTCGATCCGGTATCACTCCGTCAGCAGGGAAAAACGATCCTTTTCGTTAACAACGCCATCCATCCCGGTGAGCCCTGTGGCGTAGACGCCAGCATGTTGTTATTGAGAGACTACCTCAATGACCAAAGTAAAATGGAACTGCTGAAAGATGCAGTGATCGTTGTCATTCCCTTCTATAACATTGGCGGAGGACTCAACCGCGGACCTTACAGCCGGGCTAATCAACTGGGGCCGGAAGCTTACGGGTTCCGCGGCAACGCCAAAAACCTGGACCTCAACCGCGATTTTATCAAATGCGATTCCAGAAATGCCCGTACCTTCAATCAGATCTACAACTACTGGCAGCCGGATGTATTCATTGACAATCACACGTCCAACGGTGCAGATTATCAATACTCCATCACACTGATCCCTACGCAACATGACAAACTATCTCCGGTACTGGCTGAATACCTTCAGCAGGATATGCTGCCCTACCTCTTTCAGGGCATGGAAGACCGCAGCTGGGAAATGACACCCTATGTGTATGCCCGCAATACGCCGGATGAAGGCATCGCGGGTTTCCTCGACCTGCCGCGTTATTCTTCCGGCTACGCAGCGCTCCATCATGCTATCTCTTTCATGCCGGAAACGCATATGCTGAAGCCCTATGAAAACCGGGTGCGCAGTATTTATGCCTTTATGGATGCCATGATCCACCTGATCCGGAGGGATGGCGAAAAGATCCGGATGCTAAGAGAAAAAGCCATACAACAGGCCCGGGAACAGCAAACATTCCCGGTGAGTTGGCAACTGGATCCTTCCCGGCAGGATACAGTTACCTTCAAGGGCTATGAAGCCGGTTATAAAAAGAGTGAGATCTCCGGTCAGGACCGGCTGTATTACGACCGGACTAAGCCTTATGCCAAAAAGATACCGCATCTCAATTATTATAAAGCCACCCAAACGGTGGATAAGCCTAAAGCTTATCTGATCCCCCAGGCCTACCGCGAAGTGATCGAACGTCTGCAATGGAACGGGGTAGTGATCCATCAGTTGACGGAAGAAATAAATATCACTGCCAACTTTTACTACATCGAAGATTATGATACCGGCAACTCGCCTTACGAAGGACACTATCTTCACTCAAATGTGCAGGTGCGGACAGAGTCTCTTAGCCGTAAATTTCACCCCGGGGATTATGTTGTCCTCACCGGCCAGCGCGCCGATCGCTTTATCGTAGAAACCCTCGAACCGCAGGCAACCGACTCCTATTTTGCCTGGAATTTCTTTGACGGCGTACTCATGATGAAAGAATATTTTTCTTCCTACGTTTTTGAGGATCTTGCGGTAGAATACCTGAAAGAACACCCCGAGCTCAAGGCGCAACTAGAACAAAAACGGCAGGAAGATCCGGATTTTGCCAAATCCGGCCGCGCCCAGTTGAACTTCATTTATGAACATTCCCCCTACCACGAACCGACTTACCAATTATATCCGGTGGGCCGGCTGACCGAAGACACTGAATTACCGATCATCGGCATTTCCAACTAGTTTAAAATTTACTCCGATGCTGCTTGGTTTCATCATCGTTTATCTGCTATCCACCCTGGCTATCGGCTGGTGGGCCTCCCGCCGCGTGAAAACGACCCGGGATTTTGTGATCGCCGGCCGGAATCTGCCGCTTCTCCTGGCGGGTAGCGCCTTGTTCGCCACCTGGTTTGGTTCGGAAACCATCATGGGGGCTCCTTCCGAATTTGTGGAACACGGACTCATCGGAGTAGTGGAAGATCCCTTTGGGGCAGCTCTTTGTCTGATCCTGGTAGGTGTCTTTTTTGCACGACCGCTCTACCGGATGAACATCCTCACTTTCAACGACTTTTTCCGGCTGCGCTTTAGCAAAGTGACCGAACTGGTTACTTCTATCCTGATCGTCCCTTCTTACTTTGGGTGGATCGCAGCGCAACTGGTTGCCATGGCCATTGTGCTGAATGCCGTGGCCGGCGTATCCGTAGTGGCCGGTATCGCTATTTGTACACTGGTGGTATTGTTCTATACTTATATTGGGGGGATGTGGGCAGTTTCAATCACTGACTTTGTGCAGACGTTTATGATACTCGGCGGACTTTTGTTTCTGGCCTACGAACTGAGCCACGAGTTGGGTGGTGTCCAAACGGTGTTGTCCCAAACTCCGGAGGGCTTCTTTCACTTCCTCCCGGAGGGCAATTTCGAATCCATACTGGCTTATTTTGCGGCCTGGATCACCATTGGCCTGGGCTCCATTCCGCAGCAGGACGTTTTTCAACGGGTTATGGCGGCTAAAAATGAGAAGGTGGCCGTGCGGGCCTCTTATCTTGGCGGGTTGATGTATCTAAGTATCGGGTTGATCCCGCTTTTTATCGGCCTGTGCGGAAAACTGCTTTATCCTGATTTTCAGGAAGGTGATCCGCAAATGGTGATCCCGCATATGGTATTGGAGCACGGTAATATGTTCCTGCAGATCCTGTTTTTCGGGGCCCTTTTGTCAGCCATACTCAGTACGACTTCCGGGGCTATACTGGCGCCGGCTACCGTGATCGGGGAAAATATTATCCGGCCGCGTTTTAAACATCTTAGTGATGCTCAACTACTGCGAATCATGCGACTGGCAGTAGTAGGTGTTGCGCTCTGTTCCGCTTTCATGGCCACCCTTAAGACCAATATTTACGAACTGGTAGCGCAATCATCCACTCTAAGTCTGGTATCTCTTTTTATTCCGCTCACGATGGGTCT
>JAGQXH010000057.1 GCA_020436695.1 Lewinella sp.
CATGCAGAAAATATCACGCCTGAGTTTTTCGATCTGAAAACGAAGATCGCGGGTGAAATACTGCAAAAATTTTCTAATTACCGGGTACGGCTTAGCATCGTAGGGGATTTCACGGTATATACCAGCCGGAGCCTGAAGGATTTTATTCACGAAAGTAATAAAGGTAAACTGGTCAATTTTGTGGATTCGCTGGAAGAAGCACTGGAGCGTCTGAGTAGTTAGGCTGCTTTCTTTGGCCGGATCATGTATCTCCAATATTCCCCGGAATTAAAGCCACTTGTTTAAATTACCAGGAAATAAATGTGGGCGGCAGATACATGATCGGTCCCGGATCTGTCTTCAAAAGCCAGGTTCAGGATCGATCACACTCCTGAGGCCCTAATTAAAGATCACCGCTCCTCCCTCCGGCAATAAAGTCAATTGGACGTGTCCTTTTTCATTGATCTTTATCGTTTTTATACCGGCACTTTTGTCTTTCTGATCATACAACAGCTTTGCGTTCTGTCCCCGCAACATAGGGAGCACAATCTCCAGTTCTTTGGTTTCCTTTTCTCCATTCACTGCCACCACGTACCAGTGCTCTCCTTTGCGCCTGGCCAGAACGATGTACTTGCCGGGATAACCGTCAATGAAGACCGTCTCGTCCCAGGTAGTGGGGACCCGGCGCACAAAATCCCATACGTAATCCGGTTGCTCGGCCAGGTTGTTCGGCGTGATCCCAAAGTGCTGAACCGGAGAAAAATAGAGCACGGAAGTAGCTAATTCGAAGGCATCGGTGGTGCGTCTTACCGATCCTCTTTCCTGAGTCTTTGAAAGGATCTTATTGAAAAAAACAGGGGCAAAATCCATAGCTCCCACTGCATTTCTGGTGAACGGCAGAATGGTGGCGTAATAGGCATGAGTATCCGATGCATCTTGCCGGAAGATCAGGTTTTCGGAAGCAAGTACTGCCTCAGAAGTCACAAAATTAGGATACATTCGCTCCCATCCCCGGGGAATAGTACAGCCGTGGAAAGTAATGGTCAACCCATAATTATTGGCATCGGATAGAATGTCTTCGTATAGCTGCATCGTTACCTGCTTATCGCCTCCGAAAAAATCTACTTTGAGGCCTTTCACGCCAATACTTTGCAGCCAGGTCATCTCCTTTTTTCGGGCCGGTGCCGTATTCATGCAATCCTGGGGCGTCTGCGGCGCATCGTTCCAAAAGCCGTTGGAATTGTACCACAGAATGACCCCTACATTTTTGGATGCCGCGTATTTTACCAGCTCGGCCATGCGTTCCCGGCCGATGTTTCGGTCCCACCAGTTATCGATCAGCACGTATTCAAAACCGACCGTCGAAGCCAGGTCGATGAACTTCACCTGATCTTCATAATTGATACTGCCGTCTTGCCAAACGATCCAGCTCCAGGTCGCCTTTCCCATTTTGTAGGTCATAGAGGGCTCGTACAGTGGCTCCACGACATCAAATGCTACCGTGGATTCGACGATCGGCTTCAGGCTTTTCCCCAGGGTGATGGTCCGCCAGGGTGTTTGGGCCGGTATGGCCATGGCCGCATAAGTGCCTCCGATGGAGTTGTTTTCGCCGGCCTGCGGAAATTTAAGGGGGTAGAATCCCGTTTCGGTACCTTCTCCCAACCTGGCCCCGACATAGCGACTGTCAACGCCGGTTTCGGAGATCAGGGCCCATCCTTTTGTACCCAGTCTGAACAGGGCAGGAAAAGTATAGCCTACCCCGTATTTTGAAGGCATGCCGACCGGATCGTCGTAGGTGTATTCCTCCTCGTAGCTCGGTTTGGTTTTTTCCCAACCGATCATGGGCAGCGCCTGGGAAGTGAGGAAAGTAGTGGCATCATCCGGCAGGTCAAAGCCGGTAGCTTCCTCGTAGACCAGGAGATTGGTCTTTCTTTCTTTTGTCGTCACCCGGTAAGAAAACGCCACATCTGCATCACTTACCCGAAAGACGACATGGAGTGTATCTTCATGCCTGTTGGTGAAGCGGCAGATGAGTTCATTGGCCTCATAGTTTACCCGGCTGACTTTACTTTTTGATAACTCGTAAGCTTCACGGATAAGCTGCTTGGAGGTGGAGGCAAAAGTCAGACTCTCCGAAAAGTCACCGATTGAGGTTTTTAGGCCCAGCGGCGAGGGATCCAGAAATACCTCACCGTCATAGGTTATAGTGTAGAACGGACTTCCCTCATTTAAAGTGATCGCAAGGGTCAGATGGCCATCAGGGCCGGTTACTGTATATGGTGTCTGACTTAGAACGATAAGTGATGGAATGCAGAAAATTGCAAATAAAAAATGTCTGATCATGTTAGTTGGCGCTATTGATTAATTTACTCATTTTTCAACGGAGCGATCCCCGCCAAAGTGGGTTGCACCTTTAAAATAGCTCCATTCGCATCAAACGACAATTTATCGATACACACTTCCCGGTTGAAGCCCGCAGCGTCTCCCATATTGATCCCGTTCGGCTTGTTGAAGCGGTGGTAAACGATGTACCACTGATCATTCGCTTTGGAATAAACCACAGCGTTATGTCCGGTTCCATAAATGCCCTGGGCGGGGTCTTTTTCGATCACCAGGTTATCTTCGGGAATATCCAGCGGCCCGAGCGGAGAATCAGCGGTGGCATATCTGACCCGGTAATTCGGGCTCCGGGTGTCGTCTTCCGACCACATGAAATAATACTTTCCGTCCCGATAGAAGACCTCAGTCCCCTCGCGGAAAGTCTTATCGGGTGTTATCACTTTGATCGTCTCCTTTTTGATCGAGATCATATCGTCATTAAGCTCGGCCACCGCCATGTAGCCATTTCCCCAATACAGATAATTCTTGCCGGACCGGGGATCATGGAAAACATCAGGATCGATCTCCTGGCCACCCCTTACGCCCTCGGGTTTGAAGTCGATCAGTGCCTTGCCGGAATCAGTAAAGGGGCCGGTGGGATTATCGGCAACTGCAACACCTATCTTTTGGGCAGCAGTGAAATAGTAGTAGTATTTGTAGTCATCTCCCACCTGCTTTTCAATAGCGCAGGGAGCCCAGGCGTTACGGTTCGCCCAGCTTACATCTGTAGTCAGGTCCAGTATGATGCCTTTATTGCTCCAATTAGTTAGATCCTCCGATTCGAATACTTCAAAATATTTTCCGGACCAACCGTGGAAACCGTCACTGGTAGGATAGAGATAGAACTTCTGCTCCCGCTCGGAATAGATGATCTCCGGATCGGCGTAAAACCCACTTAATACCGGATTGCCGGCTATCCGGACACTTACCTCCGCGTTTTTAGCCTTACCGTCCATGGTAAAAGTGTACGCTACCGGCCCCTGGCTAAAGTCCTGCTTGCCCGAAGGCGTTACCTCTACTCCCGGCAACACCTGGAACATGGGATCGAATTGGGTCAGATCAGTAGTTGGTTTGACCGGCAGGATGACCGTAGCATCATCCATCTCGATATTATGAACTTTGACCATGTCATTCTTTGCTCCGAGCACCAGTACTGACAGAGTACCCCACTTTTCCATGAGGCGATCCATTTCCTCCTGCGTAATGAGGATCACCGATCCGTGCCGGGGATGAAAATTCATGCTGATGTCATCGTCGATCACCTTAAAGTGCTGCAGGTCATCGCTCACACAGAACTGATACTTGCCAGAAGTGTACAGATCGTACATTAAAATATATTGATCCGTGCCGATAAGTTGGAAAGTACCCGAACCTTCTACTGCATCATCCGTCTGATCCACATACCCTTCCAGCACTTCATAGCCTTCATTGATCTTATCCGATACGGCCAGCATGATGCCTTTAGCGTCTGCGTCTTCATTCTTAAAAAAGAGGTGATATTTTCCATCCTTAAAGACGACATCTCCGTCAATGCAGGCTCCTTCTTTGAATAGTAGTTGTTTTGGTTCACTTTCCAGACCCGTGAAATCCGGATTGGCATACGCGTAGTAAATGATGTCGGCATCCTGATTGTGCCGCATCGACCAATAAAGCATATACTTGCCGGCATCTTTGTCATAGATGGTCTGCGGGGCCCAGACCCGGTTGACGTCCCCAAAGTTATCGGGATAGGTCTGGGGGATATCGATCACGGAATGTGTCCAGTTGACCAGATCGAGGGATCTCAACAGCACCATGGCGGTGTTTTCCCAGCCCATCTCCGGAACATACAGGTCGGTGACGGCCATATAGAATTTGCCGTCCGGCCCACGCAGGATATGCGGATCCCGAACGCCACCACTCTCACTGATCTCCTTAGAATTTATCACCGGCTGGTTGTCGTTCAGTGCCCGGTAGTGGTACCCATCCTTGCTGATGGCATAACGCACCTGTTCTTCTCCCGGTCCGTTTCCGGTGAAGTAGGCAAACAGATAAGCTGAATATTCCGGCGCTTCGGGTTGACAGGAAGTTAGAAAGAAGACGGATAGACCGAGATGGAAAACCGTCATTACCACTTGTTTAAATTTCATTTTAATTGAGTTGTTAGCAGCTATAATACTCTGTTCAATAAGAAGTTTCAACAATTACTTCTCCTATTTTTTATATTTATTTTAAGCCAACTGTCTTCAATGTCAATATCTTGCCCTTAATCAGGTACTGAAACACCAGACAAATGAATTGAAAATTCACCTTTTACGAGGGGAGCGATCAGTCATTTATCGGGGGATGATCAGTAATTGTGTTAATTTACGGCGTGTTTCCTATGCGATAGAGCTTTTAAGAAATTACCGGACATTTTTGATCTTTATTGATTAAAGCGTGCTCTGGTAGTCTGATTCTTCACGGCAATGAGCATCAGCATTATTACCAAACAGTTAAGAAATTGCATATGAAGCAAAATCCGGAAAAGGAAAGATTGCTATCCTGTGTAGACGATAAAACGTGGAAAAAGTGGGGCCCTTATCTTTCAGAACGGCAGTGGGGGACAGTTCGGGAAGACTATGGGCCCGATGGAGAAGCCTGGAATTTCATTACCCATGATAAGGCCAGAAGTTATGCTTATCGTTGGGGAGAGGATGGCATAGGGGGTATTTGCGATGCAGAGCAGATCTTGTGTCTGTCGCCGGCATTCTGGAACGGGCAGGATCCGATTATTAAGGAGCGTTTATTCGGACTTACTAATGGTCAGGGCAATCACGGAGAAGATGTCAAGGAATTGTATTTTCATATGGATTCTTCTCCCACGCATTCCTACTGTAAATACCTCTATAAATACCCACAGAACAGTTATCCATATGAAGAATTAGTGCTGAAAAATCGAATTGGAAGAACACTACCGGAATTTGAATTATTAGATACCGAAGTTTTTAAGGAAGGCCGGTACTTTGACTGCTTTATCGAATACGCAAAAGTTGATCCGGAGGATATACTGATGAAGATCACCGTTTATAACCGGGGCCCGGAAGCTCACCGGATAGATGTCTTACCGCAGCTTTGGTTTCGCAATTACTGGAAGCACAATCCTCGTTATTCCCGGCCAATTATGTTCCGTAATAAGGAAGGTGTCATTACCACCCAATCGAGCAGAAACGGTGAATACAATTATTATCATCTGGGCGGACAGGCCTTGTTTTGTGAAAATGAAACGAATAAGCAGCGAATTTACCATACCACGAATGATGTCGCTTACGTCAAAGATGGGATCAATGACCACATCGTCTATGGATCATCTACCGTCGATCCCACATTCAAGGGGACCAAGGCCGCTGTTTGGTTTTCTGAAGAGATCGAGCCGGGCGGATCCCGGGTTTTTCGGACCAGATTATCCAAACGGGAACATTTTCATCCGTGGAAAGATTTTGATGAAGTATTTGAAAAACGGAAGGCAGAAACCGATCTTTATTACGATATACTCACTCCAAAAAACCTAACCGATGAGCAGGGCAAGCTTTTACGCAATGCCCTTGGTGGCCTCCTTTGGAGCAAGCAGTTCTATTATCTCGACGTTTTCAAATGGTTATTCGGTGAGCCGGGGGAAACCGCTCCCAATCGACTCCGGCAACGAAACTTTCAATGGCAACATCTAACCAATCGGGATATCATCAGCATGCCTGATAAGTGGGAGTATCCGTGGTATGCAGCCTGGGACCTGGCTTTTCATACGACGACATTTGCCGAAGTTGATCCTCTATTCGCCAAGGGGCAGCTGCTTTTGATGCTCACCGAATACTACATGCATCCTAACGGACAAATACCGGCCTACGAATGGAATTTTTCGGATGTAAATCCTCCGGTCCATTCCTGGGCGGTATGGGAAGTATTTCTAAAGGACAAAAAACACAGCGGTAGAGCAGACTACAGTTTCCTGGAGAAATGTTATCATAAATTACTGGTCAATTTTACCTGGTGGGTCAATCAAAAAGACAAGGACGGACTGGCACTTTTTGAAGGTGGTTTTCTGGGCCTGGATAACATTGGTGTATTTGACCGTAGCCGGATGCCGACGGGAATTCAGAAAATGCAGCAGGCCGATGCGACCAGTTGGATGGCCTTGTTTACTCTGAATATGCTGAGGATGTCCCTCGAATTGGCCATGAAAAATTCCGTTTATGAAGAATCTGCCGCTAAATTTTTCCGCCAGTTCCTCAATATTGGCTGGTCAATGCATAATATCAGTGGGCAGAACGTCTCCCTCTGGGATAACGAGGACGCTTTTTACTACGATGTAGTTCAAATGAAAAGTGGATACACCGATAGGATGCGGGTGCGATCCCTCGTGGGCATTATTCCCTTATTTGCCGTGGAAGTGATCCATAAAGACCTGCTGGACCGGCTGGATGAATTCCAGGTCAGAGCGGAAGGCATCATCCGGACCCGCCCGGACCTTGCCTCACTGATCTCAAGAATAGAAGAGGTGAATGAAGAGGGTTCACATTTGTTTTCCATCATGCGGGGTTACCGGCTGGAACAGGTCCTGAAATGGTTACTGGATGAAAATGAATTTCTATCAGAATATGGGATCCGGTCTCTTTCGAAATACCATAAGGACCACCCATTCGTATTCGAGCATCATGGTATGCACCGGATCGAGTACGTATCCGGAGAAAGCAATACCGGAATGTTTGGAGGGAATTCGAACTGGAGAGGCCCGATCTGGTTTCCACTCAATTACCTCATTATCCGCTCTTTGCTCCGGTTTTATGATTTCTATGGTCCCGAATACATTTATGAGTTCCCGACGGGCTCCGATCAAAAACTGAACCTAAGGCAGATTGCCATCGAGCTTACTAAAAGACTGCTAAAGCTATTTGAACGCAATGAGGAGGGTCGGTATCAATATCATACTGACGATGTGGATCATTTATTTGCCGACGATGAACATTTCAGGGAATTGCACCTGTTCTACGAGTTTTTTGACGGAGATTCCGGTCGCGGACTGGGTGCATCTCATCAGACCGGTTGGACGGCCCTGATCGCTAACCTGCTTTTGGAACTTGAGGAGATGGAAAGCATGTAGTACAGTCGACAGTAAATAGTCGATAGTCGGCAGTCGTCACTACATTGCATTGAGAAGCATCATATGGGTAGCTTGGCAAACACTTTCTGTACTCCCTGTTGAATGGTTTTTTCGGCTTTATCAATTTGACTAATATCCAAAACTTTGCTGGCGACTCCCTGCCAGACCACCTCCTGGCGTTTTTGGTCAACCCAGTGAATGATCAGCGTCCCTTCGTTATATTGATAAATACCGCCTCTTTGGAATTCTCCATAACCAATTTCGTCGATATCATCACCATGATAAGGAACTGCTTTTTGCTCCAGGTTTATATGAAAATCCACCTGGAGATCAGCTTCACTTCTGTCGCTTTGTAAGATATAGCCGCGTTCTTGCATGGCGGCATCGATTGCTTTTTTGATCCGCATCCGATTCAGGGAATTATCATATTGGGGATAATCCTTATTGAAGGCCTGCTCTGCCGTTGACCAGGTATATGTTTTGTATTGCTTGAAGTTGACACCTGGGTCATAGTCGCTGAAAGTCTTTATGGAAGAACAGGCGGTAAAGAGAAAAATGAACATTGCAGGAAAGAAAACGACACTCCATCTCATCTCTTGAAAGGTTTGATCTTGGGATAATTTAGGAAGAATAATTAAACGTTCGAGTGATAACGATCATGTATGGGAGTGATTAATAGGGGCTAACAAGCACTGGATAGCAGCCTGATCAATTATTGTCAATCGGCAAACAATTCACTCAGTACCTCCCGCTTCACTTCATGCTTCCCGTCGAAAGTTCTTTCTTCAAAATTCAAATTGTTTTTTTCAAAGATCTGCCGGTTGAATGCCAGTCGCTTTTCGGTCAAAAATTGGTCTGAAGTACCGTAGATCCAGATCAACTTTTTTGTATTAAAATAATCGAGGTGAGGTCGATAATCCAGATCTTCCGGCATCATGCTCGCAAAAAGAATGAATCGATCCACCGTTGGGAATTTTTCCATGGCCCAGCGGAAAATGGTAGCTCCTCCCTGCGAAAAACCGAAGAGCGTGATGGTCACGTTTTCATTTAAAAGGGGCAGGTATTCGTCCAGAAGCTGCTGCAAATAGTTGGCATAGTCCGCAATTTCATCCTGACGTTCCGCACTCGTCATCCAGCTTGCGCCTACCTCTCCGCCAAAATTTTTCAAATAATATCTGGATAAGGCCTCAGGTGCAATGACCAGGGTTTTCCCATCATCCAGCACATCGAACCGGCGAATGAAAAATTCACTACGCTGTCCTTGCCCGTGGCACGCGATTACCAGCCGGGTGACTTCCTTATTGGCCTCGCCAATCGTGTAGTAATGGGCGGTGCGTTCCACTTTGATTTTGTGATGGGTATACATTTTTTTCTTATTTCACCCGGTACTGATAAGGATTTCTACCTGGGGCATCCTTGTGGCGTTCCGGCAGTCTTTCAAATAGCCCGCTGGCCAGCATCTTCTTCTGAAAGCGGCTGCGGTCCAGCTTTTCTTCCAGTATGGTCTGATGGAGCCGGTGCAGTTCCGGCATGGTAAATTCCTCAGGCAACAGCTTATAGGAGAGCTGCTCCTGATGAATGTCATCCTTCAGACGCTTTCGGGCTTCCAAAACCATGTCTTTATGATCCATCCACATGTCGGGTAGTTCATCAAATGGGAACCAGGCAAAAGCTTCATCAAAATTCCCGACCATAGGGTGGGTGTGCTGCGTATTCACCAAAGAATAGTAAACCAGCGATACAAATCGGTTATTGATCCAGTAATCCTCCTTCCAGTCCAGCCCGGATCGCTCGAAGAATTGCTTCCATTCATCCCTGAACTTGCGATCCCGCTTACCGAATACCGACAAAAACTGCAGGTGGGGATCTTCCAGGCCCGTACGATTGCTCAAAATCTGCTTCGCCGAATCATCCACCGATTCATTTGCGCCGATGTAGCCGCCGGGAAGTAGCCATCTCTCTCCCATTCGCAATAGCAGACACTTCAATGCATGGTCTTCGTAGCCGATGATCACCAGATCTATAGACATATTCGGCAGGAAATAATCTCCGCCCCGCTCCAGGAATTCTTTGATATTCATGCTGCAAAAATAAATAATTGTGGCGATTCGTCACAATCAAATTATTTTTTTATTAGCTTTGTGTCACATTGCCACAATTAAAGCGAGACTAATGAAAAAATGGCTTAAGATCACATTGATCATTCTTGGAAGTGTACTGCTCCTGGCAGTCATTGCCGGCCTGGGCGGCTGGCTGTATCTCAAGTCTACTTTCCTGGACTTTGAAGATGATTACGTTGAAAATCGCGAACTAAAAGAAATGACCGTCGATGGCTATACCTTCCTCGACCGGAACGGGAACGGGCAACTGGACGTGTACGAAGACGACAGAAAATCGATCGATGAGCGGGCGAATGACCTGCTGGCTCAGATGACTATTGAGGAAAAAATCCACTTACTCAAAGGATCGGGCATGGCATCCGGTATCGGCATGGTCGAACCGGGAGAAGGTATTCCCGGCGCGGTGGGCACCATTGTTCCCACTCCCCGGCTGGGCATCCCCACCATCTACCTATCGGATGGTCCGGCGGGTTTGAGGATTGAATCTACCCGAAAAGGAGAAAACAAAACTTACTATTGCACAGCTTTTCCTATTGGAACTCTACTGTCGTCCACCTGGAATGTGGACCTCGTGGAAGAAGTGGGTAAGGCAATGGGTAATGAAGCACTGGAATATGGTATAGATGTTATTCTGGGGCCCGGAGCGAATATTCATCGACATCCGCTTTGCGGCAGGAACTTTGAATATTATTCAGAAGATCCGGTACTGACCGGCTATATCGGAGCGGCCATGGTGAACGGTATCGAAGCCAACGGCGTGGGTACTTCCGTTAAGCATTTTGTGGCCAATAACCAGGAAACGAACCGGAATTACAACGACGCCATTATTTCCGAACGGGCCTTAAGGGAGATCTACCTCAAGGGATTCGAGATCATTGTGGAAAAAGCGCAACCCTGGACCATTATGTCTTCCTACAATAAGCTAGACGGTACCTACACCTCGGAAAGTAGGTATCTGCTCACTGATATTTTGCGAGGCGACTGGGGTTTTGAAGGCATTGTTATGTCCGACTGGTTTGGCGGGCAGAACGCTCCCGCTCAGATCAGTGCCGGTAATGACCTACTGGAGCCGGGCACCAACAGGCAGTGGAAGGCCTTGAAAAAAGCCTATGGCGCGGGAGAATTATCCGCCGAAGACATCGATACTTCCACCAGACGGATACTGAAATTGATACTGGGATCCCGGAAGATGCAGAACTACAAATACGGGAACGATCCGGATCTGGATGCGCACGCCAGGATCACCCGCCAATCTGCGGCTGAAGGCATGGTCCTGCTAAAAAATGAGCAAACGCTGCCCATCCCGTCGGGGAAAACCGTTGCGCTGCTAGGGGTTACTTCTTACGATTTCATCGCGGGCGGTACCGGCTCGGGGGATGTCAATGAAGCTTACACGGTTTCCCTGGAAGAGGGCCTGAAAAACGCAGGGTTTGAGATCAATGAGATCGCCAAAAATATTTTTGAAGCACATAAGGAAGCCAATAAAGAAGCATTTGTCAAACCTGAGGGCATCAACGCCATGTTTCAACCTTACAATCCGCCCGAAGTGGTATTCACTTCCGGACAAATGGATGAGATTGTCAATAGTACGGACCTCGCCATCATTACCATCGGCAGAAACAGCGGTGAGGGCGGTGACCGGCGAGAGCAGGACGACTTCCTATTATCCTCGGAAGAACAGGACATGATCGCCAATACCTGTCAGGTGTTCCATGCCGCCGGTAAAAAGGTGGTAGTGGTAATGAATATCGGAGGAGTGATCGAGACGGCCTCCTGGAAAGAACAACCCGATGCCATTCTGCTGGCCTGGCAGGGCGGACAGGAAGGCGGTAACTCGGTGGCCGATATCCTCAGCGGCAAAGTTAATCCGAGCGGGAAGTTGCCCATGACTTTCCCCCTGAAGCTGGATGATCATGCTTCCAATGCCGACTTCCCTCTGGACGGTAAGCCAATGAGTATGTTCGATCTGTTCGGCAATAAGGATAAATCAGAAGAAGAAAAAGTGCGCAATGAAGACTACACCCTTTACGAAGAAGGGATCTACGTAGGTTACCGGCACTTCGATAAAGCGAATCTGGAGGTATCTTATCCATTTGGTTTTGGACTTTCTTATACCGATTTTAGGTTTGATAATATGAGCATTTCCGTGGCTGATGATACGATCAATGTAGTACTGACGGTTCAAAACACCGGGGATCTGGCCGGAAAGGAAGTGGTGCAACTCTATGTTTCCAAACCCGGCAGCACTATTGACCGACCCATTCTGGAGTTAAAAGCTTTTGCTAAAACCCGGGATCTGGCTCCCGGAGCTGCGGAGGAAGTGATGATCAGTATTCCGGTCGCTGCATTGCGTTACTGGGATGAAGATCAGCACAAATGGGCATTGGAAGAAGGACGGTATATTATCAGTGCCGGTACTTCTTCGAGAGAGATCCGGATAGACCAGGAGATCATATTGTAGACAGCGTAGGAGTATCAAAAGTGGAACGGTTGGTGTATTTTGATAAACATCATCCGTTTCACTGATGCCGGTCAATAGGGGTTAACCAGCCTTCCCTTACCTTATGACAATACTGATAGCACAATGTGCTTGCTTACTTGTACCAGACCCCTTGATCAATGGAAAATGCACAGCTGTTTTGGAAGCCCTACAGAAAATTCTTCGACGAGGTCGGGGAGGTGACCTTGTTCGCCGGGCGATTTTTCCGGGAAGCATTCCGGCCTCCGTTTGAAGGCAGGGAACTTCTCCGGCAGTGTTTTGTGATCGGTTATCAATCGCTTATTCTGGTCGGGGTGACGGGCTTTATCATGGGGCTGGTGCTGACTTTGCAAACCCGGCCCACGATGGTCGAATTCGGCGCTCAGGGCATGATGCCCTCCATGATCGGCATTGCCATTATCCGGGAGATCGGTCCGGTAATTACCGCACTGATCTGTGCGGGCAAGATCGGATCGGGTATCGGGGCCGAATTAGGATCGATGAAAGTAACCGAACAGATTGCCGCCATGGAGGTGTCCGGGACCAATCCGTTCAAATACCTGATCGTAACGCGTATTCTGGCCACTACCCTGATGCTTCCGCTTCTAGTTATTCTGGCAGATACAGTCGGCCTTTTCGGCTCTTTTCTTGTCGAAAACCTGAAAGGCGGGATTTCTTTCCATCTCTACTTTGCGACAGTTTTTGATTACCTGAAGTTTGATGACCTGATCCCGGCCACACTAAAATCTTTCTTTTTTGGCTTTGCCATCGGATTGATCGGTTGTTACCAGGGGTATTATGCGAAGAAAGGTACTGCCGGAGTGGGACGGGCTGCGAATGTCGCCGTCGTGATCAGTTCTTTATTGCTTTTCATTATCGACTTCATTGCTGTATTAACCGCAGATATTTTCTATCAACTGTAGACAAATGATAAATGCATTGAAGAAAGAGGCCATCAGGATTAATGAAAGGAAGAAATCACAACCGCTGATCTCTTTACAGCAGGTGTATAAATCATTTGGGGCAACGCAGGTACTCCGGGGAATTGATCTGGAGCTTTTTGAAGGGGAAAATCTGGTCATCATCGGTAAATCAGGCTCCGGTAAATCGGTGCTGCTCAAATGTATCGTGAGATTGCTGGAGGCAGATTCCGGAAATATTTCCGTGCTGGGGCAGGACATGCTGGAGGTCGATCAGTATACCCTTGATAGATTGCGGGCTCAGATCGGATTCCTCTTTCAGGGCAGTGCGCTGTACGATTCCATGACAGTAAAAGAGAATTTGCTGTTCCCGCTGCGCCGGCATCCGGAAAGATTGTTTGGAGAAGATGAGGATGATCTCGTTTATGATGCTTTGGATAGCGTGGGTCTGGCCCATACCATTGATCTGATGCCGGAAGAGCTCTCGGGAGGTATGAAACGAAGGGTAGCTTTAGCCAGAACACTGATCCTGCGACCTAAAATAATTCTGTATGATGAACCCACCAGTGGCCTGGATCCCATTACTGCAAAAGAGATCATGGAATTGATCCTGGAGATCCAGCGAACGCGTCACGCCGCTGCGGTGATCATCACTCACGATATGTATTGCGCACAGATGGTTGCCAATCGGGTAGTTATGCTGATCGATGGCAGAAATTATGCAGAAGGTACTTTTGATGAACTTTCCAGATCGAGAGATCCCAGAGTTCGGGCTTTCTTTAAGTGACGAAGAAAAATTGGGTCATTTATTTCCGTCAAACTACTAAGTGAATATCATGAGAAAAGATAATGTAAATACCTTCAAACTTGGCCTCTTTGTCACCATAGCCACACTCCTATTTGTGTTTACGGTTTACCTGATCGGAAATGAACAGAACATGTTCCGGCCTACTTTTCAGCTTCACGCCGTTTTCCAAAACGTGGAAGGGCTGAAACGGGGGAATATTGTTCGTTATGCCGGTATAGATGTGGGCGTTGTGCAGGAGGTGCAGATCCTTTCGGATTCCACCCTGCGGGTGGCGATGGTCCTGCAAAAAGGAATGCAGCCCTATATCCGCAAGAATGCCGTTGCCAGTATTGGATCGGACGGATTGGTAGGTGGTAGTAAGATCGTCAATATCAGTCCCGGTACGGGAAATGAGACAGCAGCATCTATAGATGATCTGGATATCATCCGGACTTATAACCGCCCCGATACCGATGATATGATCGAAGTCCTGGGCAAAACGAATGAAAATCTTGCGCTGTTTTCCGGCCAACTCCTGGAAATAGCAAAAAAAGTGAATTCGGCGGGCGGAACCGCAAACCTGCTGCTGGAAGACGCTACCTTGGCCAGTGACCTGCGCCAGACGGTCAGCAATCTCAGATACACTTCGCAGGCTCTCCGGGGTATGGGCGTAGATATGCAACAGGCACTGACCGAACTCAACGAAGGCGATGGCCTCCTGCATGAGTTATTGTATGATACCACTATCATGGCTGACCTGAAAGCGACTTCAGGTACATTTAATCAAATGGCTACCCAGGATCTGGAACCCATCCTGCTTGATCTGCGCCAATCAGTCGACAACATCAATCAGGTAAGTGCTACAGCAAGGGATATACTGCAACAGATCGATTCCGGACAGGGAGCACTGGGTACACTCCTCCGCGATCCGGGCGCGGAACAGGATCTAAAAGAGACCTTAGACAATATCAATCAAAGCGCGCAGCGGTTTAACGAGAACATGGAAGCGATGCGCCACAATTTCCTGTTCAGGAAATATTTTAAAAAATTGGAAAAGGAAAATCCTTCCCCTGAGCCCTAAACCTACCACAGAAATAAGAGGTAAAGGTGTAGCCTGGGGCTGGGATTATCCCATGCCGGCCATGAATGCGCCCCGATTGGGTAAGCCGGAAACAGCTACCAATCCGCTATTTCTGGATACACAAAAGGGCGAGCGCCCTTAAAACTGGTCTATAGCGAAGCTTGCGCCGATAAGACGAGGTGGGCTTTTATGATGCCATGGACAAATCCTGATTCTGACGGTAATTTCCCCTTCTATTTTTAAGAATTAGATATAATTTGAAGAAATCAATTAGTGCTTCAAGAATTTCCGTAAATTCAGTTTGACTTTACAGTAATCACATCTTTTAAATTCCTTTAAAAACCATCCTATGATTTCTTTTATTCGAGTAGGGATTATATGCTATATTTTCATATTTGCCATCCAGCTTTCCGCCCAGGAATACAATCTTATGAAACTGACTGGTGCTTGGTTCTGGGAATGGGAAATCTATCAACCTAGTTCGGATACCTTGATCAAAAGTAAAACTCCGACTGATAATACGGCATGGGTATTTCAATTGACAGAAAAAGGAAACGGAATATCTATGAAAAATTATCTAGTAAAGAGAGGAGAGGAATTCTTAATCTCTGAGTCATTAGCTTTCCATGATTTCGAAAAGAATGAAACACATATACTCAGGCATGACGGCAAAGGCTTAGTTACATACCCGAGTCCTAGTGTGATTTTGTTTGAGAATTACAATTTTGACGGAACTACCCGAGATGTCACAAGAATACACCTAAAGTCTGATAGTGAATTGTTGCTGAGACGGGAATCATACATAAATGGTAAACCAACCGGCACTTTAATCAAAGGAGTAGGGCGAAAAAGAGGCTGGAATTTAACCCCCTGATTTTTACCAACCGTATGCATATCACTCAAAATCTTATATTGAAAGAAAATCGCTAATGGCGCTATCTTGAGGACGTATATTTAGCCTCACATTGCTGCAACTAAATATCATGGCCAATACCCTGGACGAGATTATACGGGAATGAGACTCGGAAAGTACCGGGGTTGAGACTATCCGATGCGGGCGATAAAGGCCACCCGTTTGGGTAAGCCAGAAACAGCTATCGACGCCTAATTTTTGATACACAAAAGAATAATTAAAAGGGGCGGTCGGCGCTATTTTCCTCAGGGCAGTAATTTCAAAGGAGTCGCCCGCTCTTTCTTTCCTTAAAGATCACCCCATCTATACTCCATGCACCGGGCCCGGTAAACAGGAAAAGCAATCCAAACAACACGAACATAAAAGGGTGCTGGTCTTCGTACCAAAACCGACCGTTACCCACAAAAAAGGTGATGTACGATAAGGCTACTATGGTCATAAGTGCACCCAGGCGGGTAAATAACCCAAACAGGAGCAGGAGACCGGCCATCAGTTCTGTAGATTTACCCACATACACCAGCAGCCGGGCATTGGGTCCGGCAAAGGTATCCCAGGTCATGTACTCGGCCATTAATGGTGTGTTAAACACCTCTTGTCCATGATAGGCCAGAAGTGCTCCCACCATGATCCTCACGATTGCCACACCCCGGTCGAGGTTCACCGGGACAGCCGAGAAAAGGAATTTTTTTAACATGCTGCTATAATTGATAATTTCCTATTTTTAGAAAAATTTTACCCCAATGAAAGTTATACTATTTACCACTCTTGTGCTTACCGGCTTAACCAATACGATAGTTGCTTCGTGAGGAAGTAATTTCCTACCTCAAAACCACCAATAGCGACTTAAGACTACATTTCACTTATCGTGCACCGGGCGGTGGCATCTGGACAGAAAGGGATCTGCATCAGCACACGCTCATTTGGATAGCACATACGACCAGGCATACCGATCAAATCAGGAGGATTAAAGCCGATCCGAATTTTCCAAAATAGGGAATATTACTTACTGCTCCCGCTCTGCAAAACTATACAAGTACGGCGCCTTATGCGCCTTGCCCGAATACCGCTTCTCGTGCCGTTCCAGGATACCCAGACTCAGCATCCTGCGCTGAAAAGTGGTGCGGCGCAGTTTTTTACCTAGAATAGCTTCGTAGACCCTTTGCAGTTCTTTCATCGTAAAACGGGAGGGCAGCAGATTCATGCCTACCAGTTTGTGTTCCAGGTTTTCCTGTAGTGCCTCCAGGGCTTTGGCTACGATCTTATTGTGATCCAAAATGAGAGATGGCAGTTCATCGACGGCATACCAGCAGATAGAATCGGACAGCGAATCAGGTTGAGGTACTACATCATTGTAATTGATAAGGGCATAGTAGGCGACAGAGATGAAGCGATCCAGCATCCAATGATCCGGTGGGGCCTCATAATTGTTGGCTTCCAGGATGGTTTTCATCACTTCCGGCCGGTAACGAGCCACATCACCAAAAGTATAGAATTGCTCCAGATAGATATTATCCAGGCCGGTACGCTCTTTCAATCCCCGCCTTACTGCATCATTGAGGTTTTCATCCCGCTTTACAAAGCCTCCCGGCAGGGCAAACCAGCCGGTGTTATGATACTCCATAATGAGGATCTTCAACTTTTCTCCCGAAAATCCGAAAATAACCGAATCGTAAGCGATGTTGGTTAAAAAACCTTCACCGGTCTCTTTTGCCATGCCGTATTTTTATCTGCTCCCTTCTCCAAAAGTCGATAATAGGAGGTTTTCGCAATTTTTCCCAAAAATAAGTAGGAAGAATCACAAATACTAATTACTATTGTCTCATATTGTGACAATAATATTTATTGATGTTTGGACATTAGGAAATTTGGACGTTGGGATGATTATAATTTAGGATATGAAGGTTTTCGCTTACCCCGGTATCCATTAGTCCAGACGTCCCATTATCCAAACGTCTCATTATCCAAACGTCTCATCTCAATCAAGCAAGATGAAAAACCTATTCCTTTCGGCAATTCTTTGCTGTGTAATCTCATCCCAACTTATGGCCCAGGGTAATAATGCCTTTCCGGTGCAGGCCACCGTCGAACAGGGCACTATTGAAGGCAATTACGATACTAAAACCGGTATTCAGTCCTACCTGGGCATTCCATACGCCAAACCTCCGGTGGGAGACCTGAGGTGGAAAGCCCCCCAGCCGCTGGGCATGTGGAAGGGCGTAAAAAAGACCAAGAAATTCGGTCCGCGGGCAGTACAGGCACCGGTCTTCGGAGACATGCGTTTTCGCTCTGACGGTGTCAGCGAAGACTGTCTTTACCTCAATGTCTGGACGCCGGCCAAACGCAACACGACCGGCCTGCCGGTATTGGTGTATTTCTACGGCGGCGGCTTTGTGGCCGGTGATGGCTCCGAACCGCGATACGACGGAGAAAGCATGGCTAAAAAAGGCATCGTAGCCGTAACTGTCAATTATCGCCTGAATATTTTCGGCTTCTTTGCCCATCCGGAACTAAGTGAGGAATCCCCCTACAAAGGTTCCGGCAACTATGGTCTGCTCGACCAAAGTGCGGCCCTCCATTGGGTAAAGAAAAACATTGCTGCCTTTGGTGGTGATCCCGATAAGATCACCATTGCCGGTGAATCGGCCGGTTCCATCTCCGTGAGCGCCCAGATGGCATCTCCCCTGTCTCGGGATCTTATCGCCGGAGCTATCGGAGAAAGTGGAGCCGCCATTCCCCCCACTCTCCCGCCTACTCCCCTGAAAGAGGCGGAGCAGATCGGACTGGATTTCGCCAAAAATGCCGGCTACCCCACCCTCACAGAACTCCGCGCACTGAGCACTCAGGAGATCTACGAGATCTACAATGAATCACGACGTTTCGGTTTCCCACAAACTGTCGATGGTTATTTCTATCCAAAATCGCTGGTGGAAATATTTGAAGCCGGCGAGCAGGCCCAGGTACCGCTGTTGCTGGGATGGAACTCCGCCGAAATTCCCGGCATGGCCTTTATGCAGGGGCAACCTTATTCCGACGAAAATTACGTTGCTAAAGTAAAAGAAGCCTATCCCGAGGATTACGAAAAAGTATTGAAACTCTATCCACATGGTTCTCCCAAAGAGATCGAATTATCAGCCACCGCTCTGGCATCCGACCGCTTCATCGCCTACAGCACCTGGAAGTGGTTTGACCTGCATCGCAAACACAGCGAGCAACCGGTATACCGTTACCTGTACAGCAAGCTCCGTCCGCCGCTGAGAGATCAGAATCTGGTACCCGGTCTGGCCGGAGGCACCATGGAAAAAGGTCCTAATGCCCCGGAAGCACCGAAAGCGGTGGGTGCGCCCCACGCCTGCGAGATCGAATACTGCATGGGCAATCTGGATCTGGTTACTGAATACGCCTGGACAAAAGACGATTACAAGGTGTCGGAAACCATGCAAAACTATTTTGCGAATTTCATCAAGACCGGTAATCCGAATGCCGATATGCTCGCCAAATGGCCCGCTGCGGAAGCAAATGATACTACCCCGCCGGTAATGATCATCGATATCGAATCCAAGGCTATGGATGCGCAGCACGATGCTCGCTATGAGTTCCTGGATAAAGCTTATGGAAATCAATAGGCATAAAAATGGCATGGGATGACATGGAGTGGCATGGGCCATGCTACCCCATGCCATCCATGCCAGATCAACTTTCCACATTTCGGTTATCCCAATCAAAAGGTTTACCGAAGTGAGAAGCTTATTTGGAGAAAACAGAACAACCATGCTGTTCAACAAAGACTGCAAAATCGTTCCCCATCGCGATAAAGCTTTATTGGATTTGATTAGTAATCGAGCTATTAATATCTTGCGAGCTACGTGAAAAAAGGGAAGCTGAAGTTGATAATAATTTTATTTTGCTGCCGTTTTATCACAAGCACTTA